>NZ_JBVIGX010000021.1:60679-123392 GCF_055570595.1 Streptomyces sp. NPDC031132 | reverse complement strand
CCCCCCCCCCCCCCCCCCCCCCCCCCCCCCCCCCCCCCCCCCCCCCCCCCCCCCCCCCCCCCCCCCCCCCCCCCCCCCCCCCCCCCCCCCCCACGGTCGTAGGGTGGCCGCATGCGGATGATCGTCCGGGGTGCCCGGCTGATGCACACTGACGGCCTGTACGACGTCGAGGTCGCCGAGGACGGCCGGATCGCACGGGTGGTCCCGTACGACGACCAGAAGGAGCCGCCGGCCACCGGCGTGCTGATCGAGGCGCACGGCGGGCTGCTGGCGCCGCCCTTCGTCGAGCCGCACATCCACCTGGACACGGCCCTGACCGCCGGCGAGCCGCGTCCGAACGCCTCAGGGACGCTGTGGGAGGGCATCGCCTGTTGGAGCGAGCGCAAGCAGACCCTGACCCGCGAGGACGTCGTCGCCCGGGCCACGGAGGTACTGCGCTGGCAGGCGGCCCAGGGCGTGCTGCACGTACGGACGCACTGCGACGTCACCGACCCGGCACTCACCGCGCTGGACGCGCTGCTGGAGGTCCGCGACCGGGTCCGGGAGTTCCTGACCCTGCAGATCGTCGCCTTCCCGCAGGAGGGCGTCGTCTCCTTCCCCGGCGGCGAGGCGCTGCTGCGCGAGGCGGTCGCACGCGGCGCCGACGTCGTGGGGGCGATCCCGCACTTCGAGGACACCCGCGAGGACGGGGTGGCGTCGCTGGGCATCGCCTTCGCCGTGGCCGAGGAGCACGGGTTGCGCGTGGACGCCCACTGCGACGAGATCGACGACGAGCAGTCCCGGTTCGTGGAGGTGCTGGCCGCGCTCGCGCTGCGCACGGGGCTGCGGGAGCGGGCGACGGCCTCGCACACGACGGCGATGGGCTCCTACGGCGGCGCGTACAGCTTCAAGCTCCAGCGGCTGCTGTCCCGTTCCGGAATCAACCTGGTCTCCAACCCCTTCGCCAACCTCAACCTCCAGGGCCGCTTCGACGACTACCCGAAGCGGCGCGGCCTCACCCAGGTCAAGGAGATGCTGGCGGCCGGGGTCAACGTGGCTTTCGGCCACGACGACGTGATGGACCCGTGGAACGCGCTCGGCACCGGCAACCCGCTCCAGACCGCCCTCGTCGGGCTGTACGCGGCGCAGCTCACGGGAGCGGAGGAGATCCCGGTGGCCTTCGAGATGGTGACGGAGCGCGCGGCGCGGGTGCTGGGGCTGACGGCCTCGGAGTACGGCATCGCGGAGGGCGCGCCCGCCTCCTTCGTGCTGCTGCCGGCCGAGACCCCCGCCGAGGCGCTCCGCCGCCAGGTCCGGCCGCGGTACGTGGTCTCGCGCGGGACGGTCCTCGCCGAGACGCGGCCGGTGCCGACCCGGCTGAACTGGCCGGGGGAGCCGCCGTCGGAGGTCGATTTCCGCCGGACGTAGGCTCACGCTCCATGACGCCATGGACATGTGACACCGCATCGGGCCGGGCGGCCCTGGAGATCGCCTCCGAGTACGCGGATGCGAGCCTGCTGAACCATTCGATCCGCTCGTACGCCTTCGGCGCGCAGTACGCGGCCCGGCACGGGATCGCGTACGACGAGGAGCTCTTCTACGTCAGCGCACTGGTCCACGACCTGGGGCTGACCGCGCCGTTCGACAGCCACGTGCTGCCCTTCGAGGAGGCGGGCGGGCATGTCGCCCGCGTCCTGACGGCGGGCCTGGGGTGGCCCGCGGACCGGCGCGCCCGGGCGGAGGAGGTGATCGTTCGGCACATGAGGGACGACGTCACCGCCGCCGAGGACGCCGAGAGCCACCTCCTCCAGGTCGGTACGAGCGCCGACGTCTCGGGGCTGCGCGTCGCCGAGTTCGACCAGGCGTTCACCGCGGAGCTGCTGGAGGCGCACCCCCGGCTGGACTTCGGCGCGAACTTCCTCGCCCTGGTGGAGGACCAGGCCGTCCGCAAGCCCGACTGTGCGGCGGCGGCCTATGTCGCCGGCGGCGCGGCGCAGCGGATCAAGGCCAACCCGCTCGACCGGCGGTAGCCTGCGCACATGTCGTGGGACTCGTGGGACGAGGACGGAACACCGCACCCGCTCGCACTGCGCCGTACCGGCCGCAGCGAGCAGGAGCCGGACCGGCTGCCCGAGGTCCGGGAGCTGGAGGTGCTCGGCTGGGAGCCCGCGCCCGAGGACATGCTGTGGGTGTTCCTCCCGTACGTGTGGCCCCCGGCGGCCCGGACCTGGATCCCGGACCGCTCCACCCACTGGGCGGTGGAGACCCGGCTGGACGGCCACGGGCACATCACCGACGTGGAGGCCGCCCCGCTCGCCGAGTCCGACCTGCACGACCTCGACTGGGAGGCCGAGGAGGTCCTCACCGAGCTCGGCCTCCCGCACCGGCCGCCGGGCCGCCTGTGGCTGCTGCGCCCGCTCGGCTCCCTCCCCACGGTCGGGGCGGTCCTCGACCGCCTCCGGGCGGTGGCGGAGGACCGCGGGGTGGAGGTCCGGGCCTCGGCCGCCTTTCTCGCCCTCACCCGGGCCGAACTCGCCGCGCTGACCGCCGAATCCGGGAGCGAGACGTAGGCCAGAACCGCGGCGCCCGCTGATCCGGCCCGCGGAATCCTCGCCCCCGGTGGCGAGAACCTGCACGCGTCCGTGCGCCGACGTTGCCTCCGCGGCGCTCACCGCGGGGCCTCCGCAGCGGCCGGGACGGGGCCGCTGCCACCGTGCGCCCGCGGATTGCAGCGGCTCGTCGGGCCCGTACCGCATTCTTGATGTTCTCCTTACAGACCTCATGGCGCCTGCGATGTAAAGGCCAATTCTCGCCACGCGTTGCTTCTGGACGCAGCTGAAGAAGCGTCAATATGCTGGCCTGCAAAGAAGTTCAAGAGTTGTGTAATGTGACTGACGTCGCATCATTCGGACTGCCGCGGCGTTAACGATCATTGCTAGAGTCCAAAAATGGCCAGCCGATTTTTCGGGTGTGCCGGAATTGGCCTCGGGATCGGAGATCACCTTTCCGAGGCGCGCCGCCCGTTCGGACTCCGTGGCGGCGACCCAAGTGGAACCAGAGCGCGCCGCCGGCCGATGATCTCGGTCGCGGCGGGCCGAGACGGGGAAGGGCCGTGCCTCATGACGTATGACACCTCCGGGGTAATCGCTGCGTTAGGGAGCCGCAACCTGCTCCCGGACGAGTACGAGACGGTGTTCGCGAGCGGCTCCCTGATCAGAGGCTGGGGCAACCCCACCAGTGACCTCGACGTCCACGTGGTCACCAAGGACGTCTGGGTCAGCACGATCGACGAGACCAACCACGTCGCGCTCGAACCGAACACGCTCCAGTACGAGGGCACGTTCGTCGACGGCCGTCGGTGGGACATCGAGTACTGGACGTCGTCCCAGCTCGAGCAGGTCCTCTCGAAGGTCTCCCAGGAGCAGTTCGCCGACGACCAGGGCACCTGGCGCACGCTGAGCTACCACGAGATCGCCATGCTGGAGCGGCTCCCGTACGCCGCGGCCGCCGATGACGGCGCCTGGCTGGCGGCCACCCGCGAGCGGCTCGCGGCCTCGGCCCACCGGTCGGTGCTGATCGTCAACTCGCTCAAGCAGGCGGACAGTTACACCGAGGACGCAGCCGGCCAGATCGCCCGGGGCGACCTGTACAGCGCGGTCATCGCGACCAAGAACGCCTTCAACCACGCCGTCGACGCGCTCCAGGCGAGCCTCGGCCAGTTCGGCAGCCTGTGGCCGAAGTGGCGGGCCCGGCGGATGGAGATCCTGAACCCCGGGCTGCTGCCGTTCGACGCGTACTGGGCCATCGAGACGATGCGCTCCTTCGACCCGGACAACCCGCAGAAGTGGGTCGAGGAGACCATCGCCGTCTGCCAGCGGATCTCCATGGAGGTGTCGGTCTGATGCCCGTCGACGAAACCCCGCTCGACAAGGGCCTGCAGGTGGGGCCCGGGTCGGTGGCCTCGCTCCCGCTGAACGTGAAGATCCGCAACCACCGCGGCACGACGGTGGTCGGCGGGTACGAGCACTTCTTCGAGCTGACCGCGTCCGCCGCCCACATCTGGCGGCAGATCGACGGAAAGCGCACCGTGAGCGACATCGCCGCGCTGATCGCCGAGGAATACGAGATCGATCAGGAATCCGTGGTGCAGGACATCGTCGAACTCTTCACGGAACTCGCGCAGCACGACGTCCTGAACATTGCGCAAGGCGATTCTCGGAGCTGAATTCCACAAGGGGCCACCGCCTCCTGCACATTTGCCCGTGGGTTTGAAATTTCGGGGGCATCACATGCTGGACGATCTCCAGTTCGATGTATTCGGTCCGCTGACCGTACGGCGGAACGGCGAGTTGTTAGAGATTCCTCAGGCGAAACACCGGGTCGTGCTGGCGGCCCTGCTGCTCCGCGCCAACCGCACCCTCACCGCGGAGGAGCTCATCCAGCAGCTGTGGGGCAGCGAACCCCCGCTGACCGCACGCAAGACGCTCCAGGGGTACATCGCCCGCCTGCGCAAGGTGCTGGGCGCCGACGTGGTCGTCAGCCGGGCCTCCGGCTACGCGATCGCGATCGACGGCGAGCGGCTCGACCTCGACCGGTTCAATCTCCTCCTGCACGAGGCGGAACTCAGCACCGAACCGGCCGAACGCGCCCGGCTGTTCCGGTCGGCCTTGGAGCAGACTCATGGCACCCCGCTCGTCGACATCCCCTCGGAATACCTCCACCAGGGCGACGGGGCGGCCTTGCTCGAACGCTGGTTGAATGCCACGGAAAGCTGGGCCGACGCCGAAATGGCGGTGGGGCGCTGCGCCGAGGTCCTGCCCCGGCTCAGGGCCCTCGTATCCGAACACCCCTTCAGGGAAAGCGCGTGGGGCCGGCTGATGACGGCCCTGTACAAGGCGGGCCGCCAGGGCGAGGCCCTCGCCACGTACCAGGAGGCCCGGCGCCTGCTGTCGGAGGAACTCGGCGTGGAACCCGGCGAGGAACTCCGCGTCGCCCACCGGCAGATCCTCGCCGGGCCCGCCGCCCGGTCCGACGGCGAGCCGGATCCGGCGCCGCGCGCCTTCGCCCCAGCCGGCAGCGGTGGCGGCAGCGGTGTCGGCGACAGCACGAGCGTGCGCCCCGGCGCCGGGGCCACCGACCGGGCGGCTGCCCCGTACACCCTCCCGCCGCGCCTCGCCGAGTTCGCCCGGCCCGGCATCGAGGCCGAGCTGATCCAGCGGCTGCGGGACGTCTCCCGGGACGGCGCGGAGCGCACCGTCCCGCAGACGCTCAACCTGTACGGGGCCGCCGGGGTCGGCAAGACCACCATGGCGGTCCGGGTCGCCCACGCCGTCAGCCCCGTCTTCCCCGACGGCCAGCTGTACGTCGAACTCCAGCGCGGGGACGGCTTCCGCGAGCCGGCGGACGTGCTCGGCGAGCTGGTGCGCGCGCTCGGGGTCGCCCCCGGCGCCGTGCCCGCGGAGTTCGCCGAACTGGTGGCCCTGTACCGGGGGCTGCTCTCCCACCGGCGGGTCCTGATCGTGCTGGACGGGGCGCGCGACGAGGCCCAGGTACGGCCGCTGCTGCCGGCCTCGCCGACCTGCGCGGCCGTGGTGACCAGCCTGGAGATGCTGTCCACCCTGGGCGGCACCCGGCACGTACGCCTCGGGCTGCTGTCGGCGGAGGAGTCCCGCGAGATCCTGGCCCGGATCGTCGGCCGCGAGCGGGTGGCGGCCGAGGAAGGGGCCGCGCAGGACCTGGTGCGGTACTGCGGGCGGCTGCCCCTGGCCATCCGGATCGTCGGCGCGCGGCTGCTGGAGCGGCCGCACTGGCGCCTGGAGACGCTCGCCCGGCGGCTGGAGTCGGACCGCAGAAGGCTCGACGAGCTGGTGGTCGGCGACCTCGGCGTCCGCGACAGCCTGGCGGTCGGCTACGCCGCCCTGGACGCCCCGGAGCGGAGGGCGTTCCGGCTGCTCAGCCTGCTGGAGATGGCCTCGTTCCCGGTACGGGTGGCCGCGGCCGCGCTGGGGCTGCCGGACGACCGCGCGGAGGAGACCCTCGAGCGGCTGACCGCACAGCACCTGCTGGACGCCGACTTCGTCAAGGGCAGCGGGGTGCGCTTCTCGTACCACCCGCTGGTCCGGCTGTACGCGCGGGAGCTCACGTTCGACGTGGACCCGATGCAGAGCCGGCACGGCGCGGTGCAGAACGCGCTGGCCGCCTGGTACACGAGGCCGGCCGGAGCGCTGGTGCCGCTGCGGGCCACGGCGTCGCCCGGGACCGGACCGGCCGTGCGCGCCGGCGCCGGGGCCGCCGTTCCCGCCGCCGCCCTGCCACCGGAGCTCGGCTTCACCGCCTGAGCCCCACGACCCCACGACACACCACGACCCTCACGAGCTCCACGTCCCGCACCGATCCCCACACCCCCCACGTCCCGTCCCCCGCCGTGCCGCCCGAGGTGTGCCACCCCTCGGCTCCCGGCCCACGGGGAGAGCCGAGGAGAACCGACCTTGATCGAACGCTATTCCACTCCGGAGATGGCCGCGCTCTGGACCGAGGAGCACAAGTACGAAACCTGGACGCGCGTCGAAGTGCTCGCGACCACGGCCCAGGTCGAACTGGGCGTCGTGGACCAGGGCAGCCTGGACGACATCCGCCGCGCCCCCGTCCCCGCCGTCGCCCGCATCCGGGAGCTGGAGCTCACCCGCGACCACGAGATCCTCGCCTTCCTCGCGGCCTACACGGAGACGATGCCGGCCGCTTCCGCGCGGTGGGTGCACCACGGGATGACGAGCTACGACCTCGTCGACACTTCCCTCGGACACATCCTGGCGCGCAGTTGCGACCTCGTGCTGAACGCCGCCCGTACGTTCGCCGAACTGCTCGTGGAGCGCGCCCTGGAGCACTGGGACACGGTGTGCATCGCCCGCACCCACGGCATCCACGCCGAGCCCACCACCTTCGGGCAGAAGCTCGCCGTGCACGCCTTCGCCCTGCACCGCAGCATCGCCCGGCTGACCGCGGCCCGCGCCGCCGTGGCCGTGGGCACCATCTCCGGCCCGGTGGGCACGTACGCGCACATCTCCCCGTACGTCGAGGAGTGGGTGTGCGGGCGACTCGGGCTCGGCGTCGAGTCGATGCCGACCCAGGTCGTGGCGCGCGACCGGCACGCCGAGCTGCTCTCCGCACTCGCCGTGACGGGGGCCGTCGTCGAGCAGTTCGCCCTCGAGATGCGGATGCTGCAGCGCACCGAGGTCGGGGAGGTCGACGAGCCGCGGACCAGCGCCTACCAGGGGTCGAGCGCGATGCCGCACAAGCGCAACCCGACGACGAGCGAGCGGCTGTGCGGCCTCGCCCGGATCCTGCGTTCCCACGCCGGGGCGGCCTACGAGAACGTCGCGCTGTGGCACGAGCGGGACCTCGCGCACTCCTCCGTCGAGCGCGTCATCCTGCCCGACAGCCTGACCGTGGCCCACTACCAGCTCGTCTCGGCCGCCGGGCTGCTGCGCGGGCTGCGGGTGTTCCCCGAGCGCATGGCACGCAACATCGACGCCACCCGGGGCCTGGTCTACAGCTCCGAGGTGTTCCTGGACCTGGTCGACCGGGGCCGGGAGCGCGAGGAGGCCTACCGGCTGGTCCAGGCCGCGGCCACCGAGGCGTGGGAGACCGGCACGAGCCTCGCCGAGGGCCTCGGCTCCCGCGGTGTGGACGTCACCGGTGAGCAAATGGACCCGCGGCGCTTCCTCGGCAACCGCGACCACCTGAAATCCCGACTGATCGAACTCAGCAAGGAGCTGCAAGACCATGTGGAAGTGTGAGCCCGTCGTCGGTGCCAGCCTCGACGTCACCGAAGTCACCGCCCTCTACCGCGCGTCCACCCTCGGCGAGCGCCGTCCCGTCGAGGACGTCGAGCGGTTCACCCGGATGCTCGCCGGTGCCAACCTCGTGATCACGGCCCGCCTCGACGGCCGGCTCATCGGCATCGCGCGCTCGATCACCGACGGCTCGTACGTCACGTACCTGAGCGACATCGCCGTGGACGCCGAGTTCCAGCGCCGCGGCGTGGGCCGGGACCTGATCCGGGCGACCCGGGAAGCCGCGCCGCAGGCGAAGCTCGTGCTGCTCTCGGCGCCCGCCGCCGTCGCGTACTACCCCCACATCGGGTTCACCCGCCACGAGTCCGCATGGACCCTCGATGCGCTCGGCTGAACCCGGGCCCCGCGGGGTCGGCCGCCCGTCCCCGATCCCGAACCGCCGTCGAATGACGTTCCGTAGGTGACGACAATGCAGCTGAAGACGCCCGGATTCGATGCCCAGGTCAAGGCGGCCGCCGAACGGGCCCGCGCCTGTGGCCTGGCCGCCGACGCGATACGGATAGCGGCCACCCTCGACGGGATGGTCCCCGAGCAGGTCGGCCGAGCGGCCATGGGGCTCGGTGAGCGCGTGTACACGGAGATCGCCGAGTCCCAGGTGGCCGGTTTCGCCCCGACCGGCGGCCCCGAGGACGGGGCCGGTGCCCAGGCCCGGGCCGAAGCCGGCGCCGGGGCGGAGAGCGGTGCCGAGGACCTGCTGGTGCTGACCGGGACCGGGCGGCTGCGCGTCGTCCCGGCCGGTACGCAGCCCGCCGGCGGCGAGGAGGGCGAGCCGCTCGGCACCCTCAAGTGGCAGTCCCGGCCCGAATCCCTGGGCAGGCTGTGGGCCCTGGCCCAGGACGTCCAGCGGCTGCAGTTCGAGGAGATCCACCGCTGGCTCGCACAGCAGGGCGCCGACTCGGTCCGCGAGCGGATCGACGCCGTCGCCCACGCGCTGGTCCACATGGCCCCCGTGCTGCTGTACGTCGGCGACCGCTTCTACAGCAACCTCGGCAAGTTCAGCAATCTGCCCGGGCGTTCCATGGGCCCCGGGGCCGAAGGATCCGTGCTCACCGCGCTCCGGGAGACCCCGGCCGCACGCTGGTCCCCCGAGGACGCCACCTTCGTCGTGTGCATGTACGCGCTCATCAGCTCGGGCTCCCCGGTCCGGGCCGAGGAGTTCAACGGGGTACAGCTGGCCCCGGACCGGCTGGCGGACTTCCTCCGCGAGCGCATCGAGGCGTACGGGGCCGAGCTCCCGGACCTCGCCGGCGAGCCGACGGGCGCCGCCCTCGACGCCCTGGCCGCCGCCTGCGCCGGCGGGCGGGCGGAGCTGTTACGCCGCGGCGCCGTGTTCTACCGCGAGATCAACGGCGCCTCCCTGCACAAACGGGAGCGGATCATGGCCGAGCCCCTCGGCTGGGACGAGCTCCCGGCGCCGGTGGCGGGCCTGCTCTCCGGCGCCGCGGGCCGGCCCTTCCCCGTCGCGGCCTCGCCCGAGACGGTCCGGGCGTACGCCGAGGAGGTCGTGGAGCGCGTCGTACGGCTGGCCCCGCCCGCCGGGTTCACCAGCGCGTACGAGGGATTCCTCCACCGGTTCTTCGAGACGCTGGCCGACGCCCTGGACTGCGACGTCGTGATGGGCCGCGGCCCCAAGAGCGTCGCCGTGCTGCACAGCGACCACCCGGCCGAGGACCGGATAGCCCTGGCCACCCGCGATTTCTACTGCTGCGTCGCACCCGGCGCCGCCTTCGCGCGGAAGTTCGCCGACGACCGGGCAGGCCTCGCCCGGACCCTCTCCGCGTACAGCGCACGGATGCGCTACAACACCTGGCACTACCTGCCGCACAGCATGTCCTGGACCGAGGAGTCCCCGGGCCGCGACGACTGGTTCTTCGCGCCCATGACGGCCGACATCACCAACTGGTCCGACCAGCACCACACGGGGCACGTCACCTTCGGCGTCCGGCACGCCCTGCGCGTCCCGCTCGGCATCGTGCTGGAGGGCGCGTACCGCCCCGGCCTGTACGACCTGCGGCTGCTGCGCACCTCCGGCGCCGAGTTCGAGCTGCCCCACCTGCGGGCGGCCATGGTGACGGGCCGGATCCAGGCGCTGCTGCACCAGGCGGCCGCCGACCGGGGGCTGGAGGTCGGCGACTTCGACAACGGCTGGTACCGGGCCTTCCATGGCGCCTGACCCGCAGTACGCCGACATCCGCAGCCTCCGCGCGGCGTACGGGGACGGCAGCCTGCTGCCCTCGGAGCACCTGGCCGCCACCTTCGCCCTGCTGGACCGGTGGGAGCCGGGCATCGGGGCCTTCCTGACCCTCGCCCGCGAGCGCGCCACGGCCGAGGCCGCGGCCGCGGACCGGCTGCTCCACCGGTACGGCAAGGCCGTCTGGGAGGACCGGCCGCTGCTCGGCATGCCCGTCTCGGTGAAGGACCTGACCCCGACGGAGGGCATCCGGACCACCCGGGGCTCCCTGCTGCACGCCGACACCGTGCCCGACCGGGACGCGCCGGCCGTGGCCCGGCTGCGGGCCGCGGGCGCCGTGGTCATCGGCAAGACCAACACCACCGAGGGCGGGTGGAGCGCCGCCGGGGTGAACCGGCTGCAGGGTCCGACGCGCAACCCGTGGGATCCCGCCCGCACCCCCGGCGGCTCCAGTGCCGGTGCGGCCGCCTCGGTGGCCGTGGGCATCGGCGTGGGCGCCACCGGCACCGACGGCGCCGGGTCGATCCGCATCCCGGCGTCGTTCTGCGGGGTCGTCGGGTTCAAGCCCTCGCTGGGTCGGATCCCGTACGTGCCGCAGAGTCCGGAGGAGCTGTCCCACCTGGGGCCGCTGACCCGGACGGTGGCCGACGCGGCCCTGCTCACGCAGGTGATGTCCGGCTACGACCCGGGCGATCCGCTGTCCTTCGGGGTCCCCGGCGCGCCGACCGGCGACCCGGAGGCCGCGGCCGGGCGGCTCCCGCGGCTGCGCATCGGCTGGATCCCCTCGCTGGGCGATCCCGCGCCGCAGCCCGGCATCGCGGCCGCCGCCCGGCGGGCGGTGGAGGCGCTGGCCGGCCGGGGGCACACGGTCGAGGAGATCCCGCCGCCGTTCGATGACCCGTACCCGGCGCTGGAGACGATCCTGGCCGGCTGGGAGGCGGCCGCCCACGCGCGCGACCTGGACGAGGTCGCAGGCCGCCTCGACCCCGGCCGGCTCGAGGTCATCCGGTACGGGCGCGGGCTGAGCGCCGCCCGGCTGGCCCGGGCGTACGAGGAGCGCGCCGTGCTGCGGGCCCGCAGCCAGGCCCTGATGGAGCGGTACGACCTGCTGGCCATGCCGACCGTGGCCATCGAGCCGTTCGCCGCCGAGCTCCACGAGCCGCCGGAACCGGTCCGCAAGGGCGCCCTGTCCTGGCTGGCGTGGGCGCCCGAGGCCTACACCTTCAACCTGACCGGCCAGCCCGCGGTGTCCGTCCCGGCGGGCCGCCTGCCCGGGGGCCTGCCCGTCGGCCTGCAACTGGTGGGCGGGCGCCACGAGGACCTGCGGGTCCTGGCCGCCGCGTACCAGGTGGAGCAGGCGCACCCCTGGCACCACGAGTACGCAGCACTCACCGCACCACGCCCGGAAACCGAAGGGGAACCGACATGACGAAGCCCACCACCGCGCGGGAAGCCGGCGAGCGCCGCTACGCCCGCTTCGCCACCGGCAGCGTCGGCTTCGTCGAGCGGCACGGCCTGTGGAACGCGGAGCAGCGGGCCGCGGCGGACGCCCTGGAGGAGACCCTGGCGGGGCTCGAGTTCGTCCGGGTCGGCTTCGGCGACCCGCACGGGCTGATGCGCTCCAAGACCCTGACGGTCGACGCCTTCCGCACGGCGCTGCGCAACGGCATCGACATGAGCCCCGGCCCGTTCGTCTTCGACACCGGGCACGCCGTGGGCGTCGACTTCTTCGCCCCCGGCGGCGGCATCGGCATCCCCGAGCTGACCGGCGCCGGAGACTTCCTGATCGTGCCCGACCCGCTCACCTTCAAGGTGCTGCCGTACACCGAGGCGGCCACCGGCTGGGTCATCGCCGACGAGTACCTGCGCGACGGCAGCGCCCACCCGCTCTCCAGCCGCGCCGTGCTGCGCCGCCAGTGCGCCCGGGCCGCCGGGCGCGGCCTGAGCTACGTCGTCGGCCTGGAGGTGGAGTGGTACGTGACCCGGCTGGCCGGCGCCCGGGAGCACGGCCCGGCGGCCGCCTCGGCCACGGCCGCCGCGGCGGTCGGCGGGTTCGGCGTGCAGGGCGAACCGCCCGCCGTCGAACCGGTCAACAGCGGCTACCAGTTCAACCTCGACACCTTCACCGACGGCCTGATGCACGTCGTCACCCCGCTGGCGCGCGCCCTGCGCGAGCTCGGCCTGCCGCTGCGCACCGTCGAGCACGAATCGGGGCCGGGCCAGCTGGAGTTCACCTTCAGCCCGATGAACGGCCTCGACGCCGCCGACGCCATGCTGCTCTTCCGTACGGTCGCCAAGCAGATCTGTGCCCGCCTCGGCCACCACGCCTCCTTCATGGCGCTGCCCCGGCTGGAGCGCTTCGACCCGAGCGGCTGGCACCTGCACCAGTCGCTGTTCGACACGGCGGCCGACCGCAACGTCTTCGTACCGCAGGAGGGCACGGCCCTGCTGTCGGACGAGGGGCTCGGCTACGTCGCCGGGCTGCTCGAACACGCCGCGGACATCGCGCTGTTCGCCATTCCGACCGTCAACGGGTACCGCCGGCTCGACGAGCAGTTCTCGCTCTCCCCGGACCGGGTCGTGTGGAGCGCCGAGAACCGGGGCGCCCTGGTCCGCGTGCTCGGCGGCCCCGGCGAGGAGTCCACGCACCTCGAGAACCGGATCGGCGAGCCCTGCGCCAACCCGTACCTCTACCTCGGCTCGCAGCTCGCCGCGGGCCTCGACGGCATCGAGCGCGGGCTGCGGCCGGGCGGTCTCGCGCAGGACCCGCACGCCCCCACGGCGGCGGCCCTGCCGCGCGACCTGGCCGAGGCGGTGGCCGCGGCGGAGGGCAGTGCCCTGGCCCGGGACCTGCTGGGCAAGCCGCTCCACGACTGCCTCGCGCAGCTCAAGCGCAGCGAGGTGTCCCGGTTCGGGGACTGGCTGGCCGCCTCGGGGCCCGCCGGGCCGGGCGAGACCACCGTATGGGAGCACCGTGAGTACTTCGGCGCCTACTGACGCAGGCCCGCCGGGGGACGGGTGGGGACCCCGCGGGACCACCGCATGACTTCCGTACGGCGACGGCCCGTGGCGGACCTTCCGAAGGGATTTGAACAGTGATCGTTGCGATGGACGGACCCGACGGCGCGGGCAAGAGCACGCAGGTCAAGCGACTGCGGAGCTGGGCCGAGAGCCAGGGCCTGTCGTTCCGCGTCGTCGGCAAATGGCAGGTCTTCGAGGAGGCGGAGGTACCGCAGGCCCGCTTCCTGCGCGGCACCTCCCTCGACGAACTGCGGGTCTGCATCGCCGAGATGCCGAACCCGGCCCGGATGCTCTTCCTCGGCTGGCTCAACACCCTGGCCGCGGAACGCGCCCGCGCCGCCGAGGCGGACCTCGTCGTCCTCGACGGCTACTGGGTCAAGCACGCCGCCACCGAACTGCTGGCGGGCTGCCCCCAGGCGCTCGTGGACGCGATCGTCGACGCCATGGCCCCGGTGGACACCGTCGTCTTCTTCGACGTCACGCCCGAGGAGGCGCTGCGCCGCAAGAAGGGCGACATCACCCCGTACGAATGCGGCCGGGACCCGCAGTGCCGGCCGGAGAGCTTCCTGGCGCACCAGACGGCCACCCGGGCGGTCATGCTCGACTGGGCGGCCCTGCGCGGCTGGGACGTCGTACGGGCGAACACCGCCGAGGCCGCGGCGCAGCAGCTGCGCAAGCTGCTCGCGCCCAAACTGGGGGTCGAGGTCAACCCCCGTCCCGCGGGGGCCGACGCCCCGGCCGGACACTGATGCCGGGTGACGGGCAGGGGCTGCGGCGCGGCCTGGCGGCCGCGCTGTTCGTCCGCTACCTCGGGGCGGGCAGCTGGGCACCCCTGCAAGTCCTGTTCTTCGTCCGGTCCGTGGGCCTGTCCACCGGCAACGTCGTCATGGGGCTGACGGCGGCCGGGCTGGCGGGCCTGGTCGCCGGGCCCGTCGTCGGCCGGCTCGCCGACCGGTTCGGGCCGCGCGAGGTGGGCATCGCCGGACTGGCCGCCCAGGCGGGCGCCGCGGGCGCGCTGCTACTGGTGGAGGGCATGCCCGGGTTCCTCGTGGTGATCACCCTGATCGCCCTGGGGCGCGGCGCGTTCCCCGCGATCAGCGGGGCGCTGATCGCGTACGTCGGCGGCGAGGACCGGGTCGCGTATCGGGCCCGGATCTACTCCCTGCAGAACCTCGCGATGGTCTCCGGCTCGCTGCTCGGCGGGCTGGCGCTGCAGGCCGACACCCGGACCGCCTATGTGATCGCGATCTGCGCCGACGTCGTCTCGTACCTGGTCGCCGCGCTGCTGGTGGCCCGGCTGCCGCATCTGCCGCCGGTGCCCAAGGAGCCGGGGGGCGGGCAGCGCTACGCCCTGGCCGACCGCCCGTTCCTCGCCGTCAGCATGCTCGCGGGGACCCTCGTCATGTTCGACGTCTTCATGACCGTGCTGATGCCGGTGTGGATCGCCGAGTACACGGACGCGCCGCGCTGGACGGTGTCGCTGGTCTTCGCGCTCAGCTGCGCGCTCGTGGTCCTGCTCCAGACCAAGGTCGCCAAGGGGGTCGAGACCCCGCACGACGGGGCGCTGGCCATGCGGCGCAGCGGTCCGGTCATCGCGCTGGCCATGGGGCTGGTCTTCGCCGCCGCGCACGTCCCGATGTACGCGGCGATGGGGCTGATCCTGATCGGCACGGCGGCGCTGACCTTCGGGGAGATGCTGTTCACGGCGGGGGAGTACGCGCTGTCGTTCGGGCTGGCTCCCGAGCACGCCCAGGGCGAGTACCAGGGCGTGTTCTCCGTCGGCGTCGGCATCGGCGGCGCCGTGGCGCCGGCCGTGCTGAACGCGCTGTGCCTGAGCGCGGGCCCGCTGGGGTGGGTCGCGCTCGTCGCCATCATCGTCACGGCCGGGGCGGCGGTGCCGCCGGTGGCGGCGATCGCCGAACGCGGCCGGGCCCTGCGCGAGAAGGACCGGGAGCCCAGACCGGCCGGGTGAGCGTCGCGGCCGGCCTGGGCCCGTCTTCGGGGTGCGGCCTACCGGCCGCGCGCGTCCACCAGCTGCGCCACCCGCGACTCGATCCCCGGGTCGTGGGAGGCGAACTCCGCGCGCCGTGCCTTCTCCTCGGCGCGTACGCGCTCCAGCACCGGCCCGGTCCACGGGGCGTCGAGGACGATGCCCCACAGGGGGCGGAGGCGTGCGGCCCGGGACACCTTGGCCTGGAAGGCGTCGCAGCTCAGGTCCACGGAGCGGTAGCCGTGGGCCGCCGCGTACTGCACGGCCTCGTAGTAGGTGAGGTTGAAGTACAGCTTGGCCTCGCGGGCGAGGGAGTCGTCCAGGCCGTGCGAGCGGGCGTACATGGTGTCCCCCCAGAAGAAGTACTGGGTGAAGCCCACCATCCGCTCGCCCTGGTAGGCGGCCAGGATCCGGCAGTTGTCGTCGAACAGCGTGGCCTGCTGGGCGAAGCGCTCCGACTCGCTCGCGTCCGTGACGGGATGGCCGTAGCGGATCAGCACCTGCGCGGAGAGCGGGCCGAGCAGCTGGTGGCACTCGGAGAGGCGCTTCACCTCGGTACGGCAGCCGGCGTCCGTGTAGCGGCGCATCTCCCGGCGGATGGACGTGAACTGGTGCGAGGTGAACCGCCTGCGGTACCCCTCCAGGCCGTCGGGGTCGACGGGCAGGACCGCGGTCGCGTCCATCATCACGACCTGGTCCCGTGGGCCCAGCAGCGGAAGCAGCCGCTCCACCGACTCGTCGGTGAGGTAGAGCAGGGCCGTCAGGGCGCCGTCGGCGGCGCCCAGGGCGCGGAAGCGGTCCAGTACGGTGCGCACGCCGGCCGTGGCGAGCGGCTCGGCGGTGCCCGGCGCGACGATCACCTCGCTGGTGTAGCCGAGGCGGGTGCCGCCGAGGAGCAGCGGGCGCTCGGGCGTGGCGGGCTCGGCGGCCCCGGGGAACAGGACGGCGGGATCGTAGAAGTGCGGGACCTTCCCGGTGAAGCGGTGGGTGGGCAGGCCGGCGACGTACGAGCCGCCGCTGGAGGCGACCAGGTGACGGGAGCCGGAGTCGTGCAGCTCCTCGCCGTAGAGCAGCCAGCGGTGGCTCGAGTAGAGGGCGGCGTCACCGGCGAGTGCGTTCCACTCGCCGACGTCCGCGTCGCGTATCGAGGCGAGCTCGACGAGCTCCGGGCCCTGCGGGTCCTGCGTACCGTCGGCCACGCCGTCCGTCCCTGCCGTCACGCTGTGCGTCCTTCCCGATCATGAACTGGTGCGCTGGTCATGCCGGTCAGCTTCACCCGGGCGCCCGGTCGAGGATGCGAAAGTCGGCCATTCCTTCGTCGATGCGCAGGTAGGCGAGCCGGGCGGCGGTCGCGCCGCGGCGGGCGTACATGCCGACGGCGGCGGCGGTGAGTTCCCCGGGGTCGGCCTGCGGGTCGGTCTCCAGGTGGTCCGACACGGTCGTCTGGACGAGGTCGGAGTCGGCGTCCACCGCCATGCGCTCGGTCAGCGTGACCGTGAGGCCGTATCCGTTCTCCGCGGCCCAGGCGCGCAGTTCGCCGTCGATGACGAGCTCCTGGCCGGCTTGGAGGAGGAGCCCGGTCAGATGGGCCGTTCCGCCCGCGCCCAGATGCCGGGGCAGTCCGGCGAGGACCCGGCGGCCGATGCTGAACCCGTCCTCGCCGCCTTCGTGGGCGGCCTCCTCGCCGTGGGCCGAGAGGGTCGGCAGGAACGGGATGTTGGCGATGACGCGGTCGTACGGCTCCACCCCGGCCGGGAGCGGGTCGTACAGGTCGCCGACGAGGACGTCGATCCGGTCGTCCATCCCGTTGATCTCCGCGTTGAGCCGGGCCACTTCGGCCGTTTCGGGCAGCAGCTCCACCAGCGTGGCCCCGGCCCCCCGCTGCGCTGCGACCAGTCCCTGGAAGCCCGGCCCGGAGCAGAGGTCGAGGACGCGGTCCCCGGCCCGGCAGCCGGAGCGCCGGGCCAGGGCGACGGAGTCCCGGCCGAAGTAGTGGCGTACGGGGAACGGACTCGGCGGCTCCGCGAAGAGCCACACCCCGGCGGAGCGGAACAGGCTGACGTCGACCAGCCGGACCTCGTCCCCGCGCTGGACGGCGACGCCCCTCTTGACCAGGGCGGACAGCACCTCCGCGAGGGCGGGCGGCAGCCGGTCGGCCGCCAGGGGCTCCCCGAGCAGCAGGAAACCGGCGAGGGCGCGCAGCTCCCCGTCGAGGCCGCGGGTGGCGGCGGCCCACTGGAGGCGGTCCACCGAGTCCCCGGGGAAATCGGCCAGGAACTCGGCCAGCCCGGACCGTTCGAGCGCGGTGACGAACCGCGTCACAGGACGGCCCCGGCCCCGGCCGTGCCGCCGCCCGCAGCCGCGCCCGCTCCCGCGTCTTCATCCGGGAGCCCGATCCAGGTGCGGAGCATCAGCCGGCCGCCGTCGACCGGCTTCTCTTCGTCGAACGCGGTCCGGCCGTGCACGATCGACCGGTTGTCGATGAAGATCATCTCGCCGGGCGCCAGCCGCCCGTGCGTCTGCAGATCGCGCCGGTCCAGCAGCGAGTCCAGCAGGTCCAGCGCCTTGACCTGCTCGGGCGTCAACTGCGGTACGTGCGGGTGCCGGTGCCCGATCTCGATGTAGTCCCGCAGGTAGTACATGCGCTCCCGGCCGCCCCTGAACTCCAGGACGGGACGCTCGGTCGTCAGCGGCACCCCCGGGGTGTCGTCCCGGGTGTCGAAGTGGACGGGCAGCCGCAGCGCCGCGAGCTCCTCGGGGTGGGCCCGCAGGATCTCCAGCAGATCGCTCACGTGCACCGTGACCAGCGCTCCGCCGCTGGAGGCCTGCCGGAAGCAGAACAGCGTGAAAATGTCCGGAAGCCGCCCCGGCCGGTGCGCCGCGTCCGTGTGCAGGCTGCCGCCCTGCCGGCTGTCCGAGTAGCGGCCGGTCGCACCCTCGCCGAGCCGCACCCCCCGGTCCCGTACGTCCCGCAACAGGGCTCCCGCACCGTCCTGCGGCAGCAGGTCCCCGGCCAGCCGGGAGACCGCCACCGTGAACCGGCGCGCCTGCTCCTCGGTGAGGTGGTCCAGGCCGCCGAGCACGAAGTACCCGGGCCGGGCGTCGAGGTGGCGCCGTACGTACTGCCGGATGGCCTCCCCGAACTCCCGGTACCAGTCGGCGCGTACGTCGCCCTCCCCGCTCTCGGCGACGGCCGTCGCCAGCGCGCGGTCGACGGGGTGGCGGACGGTCGAGAACGGATCGTTGCTGTTCATTCAGACTCCCAAGGCCTGGCTGCCGAGACGCTCCGGGACCAGTCCCGAACCGCGCAGCCACACGGCTATCTCTTCCGCGCAGTGCGCGACCCCCGAAACCCCGCTGCCCGCGACGGCCCGGAGCACCGCCCCGGCGGCCGCGCCGCGGCTGTCACCGCAGGCCAGGACCTGGGTGACGATGTTGTCGAGCACGACCGGCCTGCGCAGGTCGAGGGCGCAGTTGTACGTCACCCCCGGCTCCGGGGCCAGCTCCAGGGCGGTGATCAGGCCGGGCGCCCCGCCCGCCGCCGGCTCGATGAACAGGCGGGCCTCCAGACAGTGCGTGTCCCGGTCGACGCGGATGCGGCCGGGACCGGGCACCGCGCCCTGCGCCAGCTCCATCTGGAGGGCCACCACGTCCAGGCCGGTCTGCGCCTCGCACATCCGGTAGGCCAGCGGCAGCCGGCCGTTGACCTCCAGGAAGTAGTGGCCGCGGGCGCCGACGATGAACTCGACCGTCGCCACCCCCCGCAGCCCCATCCCGGTGACGAGCCGGGCCGTGTCCCTGCGCATCCGCTCCAGCAGCTCCGGCGCCACGCCCTGGACCGGGGAGGCCTCCAGCAGCTTCATGCTGCCGTCGACCAGCAGGCTCTCCCGCTCGCCGAGCGGGTGCACGGTCCCGGCGTCGTCGACGGCGACGGTGACCCCGACCACCCGGCCCTGCTCCACGTACCGCTCGGCGTACCAGTCGGTGCCCTCGCCGCCGGCCGGGCCCGCGTGCCCGCCCGAGTCGTCCCTGTCCTCGTCCTCGGCGATCAGGGCGAGTGCCTGCTCCGCCTCGGCCTCGGTCTGCACGATGCGCACACCGAGGCCGCCGCAGCCGGTGACCGGCTTGAGGATCACGGGCAGCCCGATCTCCTTGACCAGCCCGGCTATCTGCCGGTGCCCCGTCGCGTGCGGCAGTACGGGCAGGCCGAGCCGGTCGGCGGTGGCGACCGCGTGGTCCTTGTCGCGGGCCGCCGCGAGCACCTCGGCCGTCGGCCCTATGAAGGCGATCCCGGCCTCGGTGAGCTGCCGGGGCAGCTCCGGATCCTCCGCAAGAGCCCCGTAGCCCGGGTAGACCGCGTCGGCGCCGCAGCGCCGGGCCGCCTCGACGATCCGGCCCACGTGGTCGTACGTCTCCGCCAGCCCGGTGCCCTCGAGGTACTCGCACCCGTCCGCGGCGAGCGTGTGCAGCCGCTGGGGGTCCGACAGGGCGACGACGGCGATCGGTGACCATCCCAGCGTGCGGAAGGTGTCGACGGCCCGGGCCGCGATCGCACCGCGGTTGGCGATCAGGACTCTTTTCATGGCCTGCTCTCAGCCTTCTCTCAGTGGTCGGGATGCGGCCGGCCGAGCGCCCGGTAGTGCGTGACCAGCCGCCGCCGGTCGTCGAGCACGTGGAAGGCCAGCGCCGGGGCCAGCTCGTAGTCCACGGCGGGCCGGCCCTCGAAGGGCAGCGGCACGGTCGACGCCACCCCGGGCGCCACCAGCAGCGGAAGGCCCGCGAACGTCGTGGCCGCGGCGACGTGCGCATGACCGCACAGCAGGGCCACGACCTGCGGGTGCCGTTCCAGCACCGCGGCGAGGCGCTCCTCGCCGAACTGCCGGACCCGGTCCACGTACGGGGTGTGCAGGTCGACCGGCGGGTGGTGGAAGCAGACGAAGACCGGCAGTTCGCCGCCCTCGGCGGTCAGCGTCTCGTCGAGCCACCGCAGGGTGAGGTCGCTGAGAAGGCCCTCGTCGCTGCCCGGGATCGTCGAGTCGCACAGGACGAAGACGGCTCCGGGCGTACGGACGACCTGGTTCAGCTCCTCGTCCCCGGGCGCCGCGTCGAGCAGTCCGGTACGGAACGCACCGCGCTCGTCGTGGTTGCCGGGCAGCACCAGCACCGGGTACGGCAGGTCGAACAGCTTGCGGGCCTGCGCGTACTCGTCCGCCGTGCCGTGGTCGGCGATGTCCCCGGAGACGAGGACGGCGTCGAGGGGACCGGGGAGGTCGCGCAGGTAGTTCATGACCGTCAGCGCGCGCTGCGTGGCGCGTTCCGAGAGGTCCAGGTGCAGATCGCTGACGTGGGCGATGACGGTGGTCACGGCAGGTCGTCCTTCCGGGATGCGGTCGCCGCGGCCTGGAAGCGGGCCCTGACCTCGGCGTTGGTGTGCGCCGACGTTACCCGCGGAGGGGTGGCCCCACCCCTGCCGATGTGCAGGGCCACCAGGTGCGGGCCGGGCAACCCCTCGATCTCGGCCATGTGCGCGGTGACTTCCTTGGCCGAGCGGCAGACCCGTCCCGTGCGGTACCCGGCCGCGAGCGCCAACTCGTCCCAGCGCATGGCCATATCGCGGGTGCGCTGGCCGCCGGTGGAGTCGTACGCGCCGTTGTCGAGCACGAAGTGGGTCAGGTTCGCGGGGCGCCGCTCGCCGACGAGCGCGAGCCCGCCGAGGTGCATGACCGCCGCGCCGTCGCCGTCGATGACCACGACCTGCTGGTCGGGGCGGTTCAGGGCCGTGCCCAGGCCGAGCCCGATGGCGTGCCCCATGGAGCCCTGCATGTAGAAGTTCCGCGGGTTGTCGACGATCCCGAACAGCTCCCGGCTGATCATTCCGGTGGTGCTGTAGACCAGCGCGCCGCCCAGGTGCCCGGCGATGGCGGACACCGCTTCCCGCCGGTCCATCTGCGCGTCCGAGGCGGGCGCCGGCACCGGGTGGGCGTCGACGGTCTTCGCCGGTACGAGCACGACGAACGACCGGTTCTCGCGGCGGGCCTCCTCCGCGCGGTCGAGGAGCCCGCCCAGGCTCTCCTCGGACGGGTCGAGGATGCCGTGGGCGACCCCGACGGACTCCAGTACGCCGATGGTCCCGGCGCCCATGGCCGCGTGGTGCGGCTCGTCGTCCTCGGCGTTCGGCCAGCCCCGCAGGCTGACGAAGAGCAGCAGCGGGATCTCGTACGCCATGGTGAGCGAGGTGAGCGGGTCGAGGAGGTTGCCCAGCCCCGAGTTCTGGGCCAGCACCACGGCCCTGGTCCCGCCCAGCTCGGCGCCGGCCGCCATGGACAGGGCGATGCCCTCGTTGGGCGCCGGTACGTAGCTGCCGCGCTGCTCCAGCAGCGCGAACGGGCCCTTGAGGAAGGAGCACGGCACCCCGCTGAAGAACCCGTACCCGCGGCGGTCCAGCTCCGCGCAGAAGAACTCGGCGCTGATCATGCGCTCCACTCCTCCCACCGGTTGACCTGCGTGAGACCGAACAGCTCCTTCATCGGGGCGATGGCGTCCTCGACCCCGCCGGTCCCGCCCTGCAGCCGGATCTCCCCGAGGACGTCGCGCATGGCGGAGACCGAGGCGCGCAGCGCGTGGTTCGCGTAGATCACCATCGAGACGCCCGCCGCCTGCGCCTCGGCGAGGTCCCAGTGCGGATAGGTGGTCGGTACGACGACCACGGGCGTACGGGCCTGCCAGACCTGGAGGAACTCCAGGATCTCGGCCGGCGTGGACTCCTTGGAGTGGATCAGGATGGCGTCGGCGCCCGCGTCCGCGTACAGGTGGGCGCGGCGCAGTGCCTCGGCGAGCCCGGCCCCGGCGATGAGCGCCTCGACCCGGGCGACGACGGTGAAGTCCCCGGTGGTGCGGGCCCGTACGGCGGCCTGGATCCGGCCGGCGAACTCGCCCGCGTCCTCCAGGTTCTGGCCGCCGCCGAGGAAGCTGTTCCGCTTGGGGAACACCTTGTCCTCGAGGCAGATGCCGCCGATGTCCGCCGCCTCGAACTGGCGGACCGTACGGACGACGTTGATGTTGCCGCCGAAGCCGGTGTCGCAGTCCGCCAGCAGCGGCAGCGAGGTCGCCTGGTTCACGTGCGAGGAGGCTTCGAGCAGCTCGGACATGGTCAGCAGGCCCAGGTCCGGCAGGGCCCGGGACGCGGAGATCTCGAAACTCGACGCCCACAGGCCGTCGAAGCCCGCCTCCTCGACGAGCAGGGCCGTCAGTGCGTCCCTGGATCCGACGATTCGCGCTATCTCTTTGCGCTCCAGTAATTCGCGCAGTCGCGCCGCCTTCGACACTATTCCCCGGCCCTCTGCGCGAAGCGGCCGTGGTTGGTGCCGGCCACGTCCTCCCCGGGCAACTCGAAGACGCAGTGCCAGTGGAAGGATCCCGGCTTGGCGTGCTCGGCGTCGGTGGCGCTGAGCAGCCGGAATCCCGCGTGCAGGCGCAGCAGGTCGGCCGCGTCCACGTACATGTGCGGGTGCACCTTGTCGTCGGTGGCCTCGGGCTGGCGGAAGGTGTTGGGGCTGACCTCGTTGCCGCGCCCGTACTCGCCGTTGCGCTTGGAGAGCATCGTGGACTGGTAGACGCCGCCCGGGCGCAGCACGCGCCGGACCTCGTCGAGGACCTTGGCGAGGCCGGCCTCGTCGTTGTGGTAGACCACGTTGAAGGCGAGGACGTAGTCGAAACTGTCGTCCGCGTACGGAAGTTCGCCGAAGTCGCCGACATCGAGGCCGACCTGCACCCCGCGCTTGACGCTCTCGTCCCGGGCCGCCAGGACGGCCGCCTCGCTGGCGTCGGTGCCGGAGCTGGTGAACCCCGCCTCCGCGAACCAGAGGGCGTGCCGGCCGACGCCGCAGCCGAGGTCCAGTACGTCCACGGCGCCGAGCTTCTGCAGCCGGGCGGCCTCGTCCACGACCCACGGGTGCGGCCGCGACCAGTCGCCTGTGCGCCCGCTGTCGGTGCGCCAGACCTCGTCCCAGTAGAGATGGGCTGTCATCGGGGTGACCTCACTCGTGATTACTTCCGTACATCCACATCCGGATGCCGATTTCCAATGGGGGGACCGAACGGCGCGGTGCCCGCACCGCGTTTTCAGGGGCTGTCGACGGTCTCCAGCAGGCCCGCTTCGAGCGATCCGTCCAGCAGCGGACGCATCGCGTCGAGCTCGCAGCCGGCGGCGGCGAGCGCCTCCGACAGCGGCCGGCGCCCGTCGAACCCGCGCAGCAGCCGCAGCCAGTCCGCGTGGGTCAGGTGGTCGATGACGAACCGGATCCCGCCGTCGACCAGGACGTACGAGGTGTTCGCCTCCTGTACGTCGTCCAGTACGAGCACGCCCTCGGCGAGGCGGAACACCGAGGTGTCCTCGATCCGTGCCTGCGGGAACAGCTCCTGGACCTCGGGGCCCTCGAAGTCCGTGACGCGCAGCTCGTACGGGGCGGGCCCGGACGGGGCCCGACTGCCCGGGACGTCCACGGCCATCAGGTCGAGGATGCCCAGGTTGACCACGCGCATCAGCAGCTCGACGTGCCCGGAGCTCTGGTCCCGCTGCAGCCTGCGCAGGGCGCGGTGGATGTTCGCGCCGTCGAGGTACTGGGCGGCGCGCGGCGAGGACAGGGCCTGCTCCACGAGCTCGTCGCCGTTCTGGCCGAGCATCCGGGTGAAGGTGCGGTGCGTGTGGCGCACGCCCTCGCCCTCGTAGAAGGCGAGCTTGGGCCGGCTGATCACCTCGGCGGGCAGGATGTCCCGTACGGCCTCGCGGATGACCTGCTTGTCCCAGAACAGCCGCTTGCGGTAGGCGCGCGGCACGGTCGCCAGCAGCTCGATGATCCGGTGGTCCAGGAAGGGGACGCGGGCCTCGACGCCGTTGCCGGAGGCGGTGCGGTCCTCGACCCAGAAGTTGTACTGCTGCATGTCCCGGAACTTCCAGGCCAGGTAGGAGCCGTACGGGTCGTCCACCGCGCCCGGGGCGTACGCGCCGACGGCGTCGTCGCTGAGCAGCGGCAGGTCGGTGCCCTCCCACCAGACGGAGACGGAGGACTGCGAGCCGAGGGCCTTGCGGCGGGCCATCGTGCGCAGGTTGCCCTCGAAGTCCTCCCAGTCGCCGCCGCCGGAGAGGGCGACGCTGTAGCCGCCGCTGAACTCGTCGGCTCCGGAGCCGAGCAGGATCGCCTTGAGCTCGGGGCGCTCGGCGCGGGCGAAACGATACATCTCGCTCTTGTAGAACTGCTCCGGCCCGCACTGCGGCGTCTCCATCAGCCACAGCAGGCGCCGCCATTCGTCGGGCGAGGGCACCCGGTCGGCCCCGAAGGCCACCTGGTGGTTGGGCAGTCCGAGCAGGTCGGCGGTGGCGCGGGCGTACTGGGCGTCCTTGTTGACGACGGTGGCGCCGGTGAGCGCGGAGAAGGTGTGCAGCCCGGTGTGCGCCGACAGGGCGGTGATGGCCGCGGAGTCGAGCCCGCCGCTGAGGAAGACACCGATCTCGGCGTCTGCGATCAGGCACTCCCGTACGGAGGAGGCGAGCAGGTCGCCCATGCTCTGCACGAAGAAGCTCTCGGGGAGGGCGTCGGCCTCGGCCGGCGTGGGCAGCTCCCAGTAGCGGTGCACGCGGGTGGCCCCGCCGCGCAGGCTGATGTCGACGATCGACCCGGACGGAACGTGATCCACGCCCTTGAACCAGCTGACGGGCTCGTCGTCGGTCATCACCGGCGCGGAGCTGAGCCCCTGGTCGGCGAGGGCGCGCGCCCAGTCGAGCTCGCGCGGACAGTCGGGGTGCGCGAAGAGAGCCTTGACCTCGGAGCCGAAGAGCACGGTGTCGCGGTTGCGGTGGACGAACAGCGGCTTGATGCCGAGCCGGTCACGGGCGAGCAGCAGCCGCTGCTCACGCAGGTCGATGACGGCGATGCCGAACATCCCGCGCACGTCGTCGAGGAACGCGAGCCCCTTCTCCAAGTAGAGGTGGAGCAGGACCTCACAGTCACTCTCACTCCGAAAGCGAACCCGCCCCTCGAACCCCTTCCGCAACTCGCGGTAGTTGTAGATCTCCCCGTTCGCCGCGAGGATGACGTTCCCGTCCTCGCTGATGAACGGCTGCCGCCCGCCCTCGGGGTCGATCAGCGCGAGCCGCGTGAAGGACATGCACGCCGGCCCGGTGTGGTGGAACTGCATGTCGTCCGGCCCGCGCGGCCGCAGCGCATGGGCCATGTCGCGGAGAATCGCGTCGGCCGACCCCGCGAGGGCGCTTCCGTCGGTGTGGGCGAATCCTGCAATTCCGCACATATGGCTTCCGATTCCCCTGTGACGTGGTGACTGGAGCGGACATGCCACGCCCCCCGGTCCGGGAGGCGTGGCATGTGGGTCGCTACTAGCGGACAGCGGCGACGATGGTGCCCTGGTCGACCTTCTTGGCCTCCGGCTTGATGTAAACCTTCATTTCTTTCACCTCCGCTCGGCGTCAGTGGTCATTTGCTGTTGAAGAGCATCCACCGCCCCGGTGTTGCCCCGGTGGCGCGAGGGTGGCGCCCGGGCGTCCCGGCCCGCGCCCGTCCGTCGACGCCTGCGCCACGGAAGTCGCCGTTGTCCGCGCCCTGTTCTCGCGGAGTCACACGTACCGCCACACCGTCTGACCTACCGTGGACGAGGGCAGTGCCCTGAGCTGGCCCGCTCCACAGTCGAGGCACGGGACGGGGGGACCCGTGGCGCCGACAGGATTCGTCGATCGCGTTGAACACATGGGGGAACTGCGCTCGTTCGTTGCGGCGCTGATGGACGGGCAAGGCGGTCGGGCGATCGCGGTCGACGGTGTTTCGGGAATGGGCAAGTCCGCTCTGCTGAGAGCGTTCGAGACGGAGGCTGCGGCCTCCCCGGGCCCGGCTGGATGCAGGATCGTCTCCACCCGCTGCCACCCGGGCATTGGTCCCGGCCTCACGTACGGGCCGGTGATCGACCTCCTTCTGAAGCTGAGCGGGGCTCAGGAGGCCAGGTCGCGAGGGAAGTTCCGCCGCATTCTGGGGGCCACCGGCCAAGGAGTGGTCAGATCGGCTCCGGACGTGCTGTCCGCGATCGTCCCCGGCCTGGGAGCAGTGTTCACTGTGGGCAGGGAGATCACGGAGGCCTCCCTCGATTCCGGGTCCATCCCCTTCGACAGCTTGCTGCCGTTCCAGCAGGGTGCAGCGATGCGGATCGGCGAGGGGCTGCTGGACCTGGTCAGACAAGGTCCGCCGGTGGTCCTTGTGATCGATGACGTCCAGTACAGCGATCCCAGCAGTCTGCTCGTGCTCGATCAGCTGTTACGCAGACTCTCAGACGAGCCGGTCGCCGTCGTGCTCAGTCATACCAGCGACGGCGCCTATGCAGAGGGCCCCGGTTCCACGGTGGAGGAACTGCTGCACCGCTGGGCCACGGAAGGCCTGCTGGTACGGCGGACGTTGGCCGGGCTGCCGCAGGATGCAATGACTGAGCTTGTCGCGCACCGACATCCCAGTGCGCCGCCCGCACTCGCGGAGCAGCTGGCCCTGTTGACGGCGGGGCACGCCATCTTCGTGACGCTCTGCCTCGACGAGTGGAATCCGGGTGACGGAGCGAACGTCGCCCTGCCCGCCAGCCTGTCGAGGGTGGTGGAGAGCCGACTGCAGACGCTCTCGGAGCAAGACCGCGTCCTGCTGGTCACCGGGGCCACGCAGGGGGAGGTCTTTCTTTCCCGGACCGTGTCCGCAGTGGCCGGTCTGCCGCACGATGTGGTGATGGAGCGGCTGCGGCTCATCTCCAAGCATCGCCGTCTGATCGTTTCCGCCCCGGCTCCCGGCTGGGCACGGCGGGAGGCATCGGACTGCTACCGCTTCGAGCACCGCGCATTGTGGAGCGTCGTCTACGCCCAGCAAAGCACCCAGCAGATGCGCTCCCGGCACGGCCACGTCGCCGAGTGGATCGCCTCCGGACAGCCGCGTGACATGACCCTGGAACGCCGACTGGAGATCGCACGCCACCTGAAGAACGGGGGGCCCGGCTGCCTGGCGGCTTCTGCTGACGCCCACTACGCCCTGGCACGGGACGCGGCGACCGAGGGGCTGTCCTTCGCCGAGGCCGAGAGCCATTGCGAGGAAGTGATCAATGCCGTGAGGGAATTGCATGAAGGCGATGAAGGGCGAGACCGGAGGTTCGTCCAGGCCGTGGAGCTTCTGCTGTCGCTCACAGAGGTCCGCTGGCGAGGTCAGACCGCGCCCGCGGGCGGCCCGGACATCGATGCCCTCGCAGCCGAGGCGGAGGCTGCTGCTGCTCGGTGTGCCGAGCCGGAATTGATCATCCGGGCCACGCTGCTGCGCGGCAAGACGCTCCTCGCCACACAGGGGCTGGTTCCCTCGCTGGACAAGCTGAGGGCATCCGTGGAGCTGGCCGAGCGGCACGGCGACTCCGTGGCCCTGTTCGTGGCCCGCATCGAGTATGGCCGTCAGGTCTCCAAGCGCAATCTTGCGGAAGGCCTGGCGCAGCTGCGGGAGGCGGAGCGCTTGTACACATCGGACCCGCGCCTCGGCGACGGCGCCGAGCCGGTGCTCCAGCACACCCGCAACCTCGGCGAGATGCAGCTCGGTATCACCCTGTTCGACAGCGGCCATCTGTCCGAGGCGCTCACCCGGCTCAACCGGTGCGTGGCGCGGCTGCGGGCTGAGCCGCTGAACGCGGAGCTGCCCATAGCGCTGAACTACCTTGCCCAAGTGCATGCGGGTCTCGGCGCCTTCCGAAACGCGGAGGAGGTGCTGCGCGAAGCGCTGGAGTTCGAGGCGGAGCGTGGTGGTGACAGCGGCTGGCACGCCTACAACGCAGCTCTTCTCGCCCGCATCATCGCCGTACGGCCGGACCGGGTGGAGGAGAGCCGGCAGCTCATCGTCGACGCCTGGGCGGAAACCGAGCGGACCTGGCTGGTCAACCTCGTCCCCATCGTGCGGAACCTCTACGCCGAAGTGCTCATGGCCCAGGCGGACCGCCCCGGGGAACCGCTGGACGATGCAGAACGCCTGGCCATCGCCACCTGCGAAGAGACACGGCAGAGCGGCATGGTGAGGAGCGAGATCGCCGCGTACTCCCTGCGCAGCCGGATCCTGATCAGGAAGGGCGACACCGCGGGCGCAGCGGAACACGCCCGGGAGGCGCTGCGCATCCTGGACGAGGTCGGGGACATGCCCGCGCTGCGGACGGAGGAGATCCTCTACTACTCGGCGGAGGCACTCAGGGCCGGAAGCTCTGAGGCAGAGGCGCAAGGATTGTTCGCCCGCGCCCGAAACGAAGTTCTCCGAAAGGCCGGGCTCATCCCGGACCAGGCGATGCGGCGGGCCTTCCTGGCGGACGTCCCCCTCAACCGCTCCATCCTCGGCGAGCACGAGGACCGCGTAAGCACTCCCAGCGGTCCATGATCCCCCGAGGCTCCCGGGCAAGAATGCAGGAAGGGCCTGATCCGCGATGCGGATCAGGCCCTTGACCTGGTCTTACGAAGTCGGGGTGGCGGGATTTGAACCCACGACCTCTTCGTCCCGAACGAAGCGCGCTGCCAAGCTGCGCTACACCCCGATCGCCGCCTGGCGGTGTTGTTGTCCTGGCGACATCGATTACTTTAGCGGACCCTCGGCCGGAGACGAAATCCGGTTTTCGCGAGGGGACGGCGGGGGCGGTCCGCCGTGGCCTGGGCCGGCCGCCGGGCCGGGGATCGTCTGATCACGGTGATGCGAAAGACAGACCCTAGGCCTTGGGGGTCAGGGTCAGGAGCGTGGCTTCCGGGGGGCAGGCGAAGCGGACCGGGGTGTAGCGGTTCGTGCCGCAGCCCGCCGAGACGTGGAGGTAGGCGCGCTTGCCGTCCGTCTCGTACGTGGAGAGCCCCTTCACCCGCTTCGTGTCCAGGTCGCAGTTGGTGACGAGCGCCCCGTAGAAGGGGATGCACAGCTGACCCCCGTGCGTGTGCCCCGCCAGGATCAGCGGGTACCGGTCCGCCGTGAAGGACTCGAGGACGCGCAGGTACGGGGCGTGCACGACGGCCATCGAGAAGTCGGCGTCCGCCTCCGGCCCGCCCGCGACCTGCTCGTAGCGGTCGCGCTTGATGTGCGGGTCGTCCAGGCCGGTGAAGGCCAGTTCCAGGTCGGGCAGTTTCAGGCGCCCGCGCGTGTTGCCGAGGTTCACCCAGCCCGCCGCGTCGAAGGCGTCCCGCATCTCCTCCCACGGGTTGTGCACGGCGCCGACGACCGGCTTGTTGCCGTTCAGCCCGTGCCGCCCCTGGACCTTCTCGATCAGGTAGCGCCCGGGGTTGCGCAGCCGCGGCCCGTAGTAGTCGTTCGACCCGAAGACGTACACGCCGGGGAAGGACATCAGCGGACCCAGGGCGTCCAGTACCTCCGGGACGCCCTCGGTGTCGGAGAGGTTGTCGCCCGTGTTCACGACGAAGTCCGGGCGCAGGCCGGCCAGCGACTGGAGCCAGGCGCGCTTCTTGTGCTGGCCGCCGACCATGTGGATGTCGGAGACCTGGAGTACGCGCAGCGGGCGCATCCCGGCGGGGAGGACCGGCACGGTGATCCGGCGCAGTCGGAACGACCGCGCCTCGAAACCGGCGGCATAGGCCACACCGGCGGCCCCGACCGCCGCGATCGAAGCGGTGACCTTCAGGGGTACTCCGTAACGCGCACGCATGGCCCCATCGTCTCAGACCCGGAAAACCGGCGGGCGCCACTGCCCCTGCACCTGGCAGACTCAGGTCATGACCACGCTCAAGGCCAAGCTCCAGGAAGACCTCACCACCGCCATCAGGGCGCGCGACGAGCTGCACTCGTCCACGCTGCGCCTGACCCTCTCCGCCATCACCAAGGAGGAGGTCGCGGGCAAGGAGGCGCGCGTGCTCTCCGACGACGAGGTCCTCAAGGTGATCGCCAAGGAGGCGAAGAAGCGCCGCGAGGCCGCGGAAGCCTTCGCGCAGGGCGGTCGCCCCGAGCAGGCCGCGCGCGAGACGGCGGAGGGCGAGTTCCTCGACACCTACCTGCCCAAGCAGCTCAGCGACGAGGAGCTCGGCGCGATCGTGGCGCAGGCCGTCGAGGAGGCCAGGGCCGCGGGTGCCGAGGGGCCGCGGGCCATGGGCGCCGTCATGAAGATCGTGAACCCGAAGGTGGCCGGTCTGGCGGAGGGCGGCCGCGTCGCCGCCGCCGTCAAGAAGCACCTCGCGTAGGCGTACGAGCAGAAGCGAACGACGGAGGGCCCCGGCTGCGCGATGCGCGGGCGGGGCCCTCCGTTCGTCTGTCCTGCCGGCTAGTCCTCGAGGCCGCCGATGATGCCGCCCGGGAACGGGTCGGTCGGGCCGGTGCCGCCCGTCGCGCCGCCTGTTGCGCCGTCCGTCGCGCCGCCCGTGGCACCGGCCGCAGTCTGGCCTCCGGGGCGGCCGCCCGGCTTGCCGTCGCCGCCCGGCTTGCGGGGCTTCCCCGGCTTGTTCGGGGTCTGGTTCGGGTTCGGGTTCGGAGTGGGACGGCCGCCGCCGGCTGGCAGCCCGCCCTCCGGGATGGTCACCGTGGTGAAGTTCGGCGCCTCCCGGCCTTCCAGCGCGCCCGAGACCGCCTGCTTCCAGATCGGGCCGGGCAGCCCGCCGCCGTAGACCTTGTCGTAGTACTGGCCGCCGATGGTGATGTTCTCCATCGACACCTGCTTCGAGCCGCCCGAGCCGACCCACGTTGCGCCCGCCATGTTCGGCGTGTACCCGACGAACCAGGCGTTGTAGCGACTGTCGGTGGTACCGGTCTTGCCCGCGTTCTGCCGGTCGGTCAGACCCGCGGCGGTACCCGTACCGGAGTCGATCACGCCGAGCAGCAGCGTGTTGACGGTGTCGGCGGTCTTCTCCGCCATCACGCGGTCGCACTGGGACTTCGGCACGGCCAGTGCCTTGCCGTGCGCGTCGGTGATCGACTCCAGGGCGACCGGGGTGCAGTACACGCCGCGGTTGGCGAAGGTCGCGTACGCGTTCGCCATGGTCAGCGGGGACATGCCCTCGGTTCCGAGCGCGATCGCCGGGACCTCGGGGAGCTTCGTGCCGTCGGCCGGGATCACGCCGAGCTTGGTGGTCATCTCGGTCACGGGGCAGAGCCCGAGCGCGTTGTCGGAGATCATCTCCACGAAGTACGTGTTGACCGACTTGGCCATCGCGTCCCTCATGCCGTACGGGCCGATCTCGGACTCCGACTCGTTCTCCACCCGGTCGTGCGAGGTGTTGACCCAGGGCTTGTCGCCGCAGGTCTGCACCGGGCTCGGGTACTCCATGTCGTGCGGGGACGGGTACGTCTTGCCCGCCGACACGCCCCGCTCCAGGGCCGCGGCCGCGACGAACGGCTTGAAGGTCGAACCGGTCGGGAAGCCGAAGTTCGATCCGCCCATCCGCTTGTCCACGGAGAAGTTGATCTGCGTCTCGTTCTTGCCGAAGCCGTACGGCTTGGACTGGCCCATGGCGAGCACCCGGCCCGTGCCCGGCTGCACCAGGGTCACGGCCGTGGCGACCTTGTCGTCCTGGTTGACGTGGTCCTTGATCGACTCGTTGACGGACTCCTGCGACTGCGGGTCCAGCGTCGTGCGCACGGTCAGGCCGCCCTGGTTCCAGAGCTTGGCCCGCTCCTCGCGGGTCTTGCCGAACACGGGGTCGGTCAGGAACGTGTTGCGCACGTAGTCACAGAAGAAGCCCGCGCCCTTGACCGCGGTGATGCAGCCGTTCTTCGGCCGCGTCACCTTCAGCGTCACCGGCTTCTTCTTCGCCTCGTCCGCCTCGGCCTGCGAGACGTCCTTCATGTCGGCCATCCGCTGGAGGACGACGTTGCGGCGCTTCATCGCCTCCTGCGCGTCGTTCACCGGGTCGAACCGGCTCGGCGACTGCACGACGCCCGCCAGCAGCGCCGACTCGTCCAGGGTCAGGTCCTTGGCCGGCTTGCTGAAGTAGCGCTGAGCGGCGGATTCGATTCCGTATGCCTGCTGGCCGAAGTAAGTGATGTTGAGGTAGTTCTCGAGGATCTTCTTCTTCCCGAGCTCCTCCTCGACCTGGATCGAGTACTTCAGCTCGCGGATCTTGCGGCCCAGGCTCTTCTCCTGGGCCTCGCGCACCTTGGTCTCGTCGTCGCCGGCCTCTTCGACGAACACGTTCTTCACGTACTGCTGCGTCAGCGTCGACGCGCCCTGCGCGGCTCCGCCTTCCTGCGCGTTGCGGTTGACCGCGCGCAGGATGCCCTTCAGGTCGATCGCGCCGTGCTCGTAGAAACGCGAGTCCTCGATCGCGACGATCGCCTTCTGCATGTACGGGGAGACGGCCGTGAGGGGCACCACCTGCCGGTCCCGTGAATAGACCGTGGCGATCAAGCCACCCTCGGCGTCCAGAATCGTCGTGCGCTGACTCAGCGGCGGTGTCTTGAGATTGGCCGGGATCTCATCGAATCCCTCGACCGTGCCCTTGGCGGCGAGCCCCAGGGCGCCTGCGCCCGGGATCGCGATACCGGCCAGCACAACTCCGGAGAGAACGGACACCCCGAGGAACTTGGCGGCCTGCTGCGGCCCCGTGAGCCCGGCGCCCGAGCGCTTCTTTCCCATGGAGGGCAGCCTACGTTCTCATTCGCCGGACACGCGCGAATGCCTTGGCCTAAGCTGTCCCCAACTGTCACAGCAGTGCGGTGCGACATCAACCCCTCGGCTTGATTTTCACCCTTCCCGAATGGGGTGGACTTATGTCCGAATCCCGCCCCTCACTCTGACGGTCGCTCGTCCATGGTCCGCCGATTCCACCCGAATTGCCGGAATGGTCGGGCATGTCGCCGGATCACTCCGTCGGGTGATCTGCCGCTTACCCATAGTCCGTTCGGACCATTCAAGATTGGGCCCGTCGGGGGTGTTGCACTGTCCCCGCCTTCCGTAACGTCCTCAACTGGCAGCGGTGAATATGCCGCTACCGCCGTGGGGGAGCCTCGATTCGGGAGAGGACGGCGCCGGGATGGGCTGGGTTACCGACTGGAGTGCGCAGGCAGCCTGCCGCACTACCGATCCGGATGAACTGTTCGTTCAAGGAGCGGCACAGAACAGGGCCAAGGCGGTGTGCACCGGATGTCCGGTGCGGACCGAGTGCCTGGCCGACGCGCTCGACAATCGTGTCGAGTTCGGAGTATGGGGCGGAATGACCGAGCGGGAACGTCGCGCATTGCTGCGCCGGCGTCCCACCGTCACCTCGTGGCGACGGCTGCTCGAAACCGCCCGCACGGAGTACGAGCGCAGTACAGGCATCCTCACCGTGGATGTCGATGCGGAGATCGACGTTCCGTACGAGACGTACGCGGCAGCCGGGTAGACCCACCCGCGCGGCCCGTGTACGAATGCCCCCTCACCCGGAGGCATTCGTCGTACGAACGCCTACGCTCCGGCCGGAACCCCGGCCGCGAGTCGCTCTCCGATGGCCCGCAGCCCGGCGAGGTCGTGCACATCGCCGGGCAGGGCGGCCACCTCGGCCACCGCCACCTCGGGGTGCAGCGAGGTGAAGCGATCGCGTGTGCGCTGTTCGCGCGCGATCACCTGCATCCGTTCGGCGTGCAGGCGCAGCAGTCCTGCGGTGATCTCGTCCACGTCGGCATCGGCGTCGGGGTCGGCTTCGGGGTCTGAGGCTGCGTGGGCATGGGCGTCGGCACGGGTATCGGCATCGGGGGAGCCGGTCTCGGTCCCGCTCCCGGGAGTGTCCGTGGCATCGGCGGCCTCCGCGGCCGAGTCACGAAGTCCAGCTTTCCCGGACTCCTGATCGACAATGCCGCCTTCCTCAAGATTCTCTGCGGCGGCCAACGCCCGCTCTGCGGACAGCTGGTCGGCACCGCTGGCGTGCACCCGGTTCAGTACGAGCCCGGCCAGCGGCATCTGCTCCGCGGCCAGCCGCTCCACGAAGTACGCCGCCTCCCGCAGCGCGTCCGGTTCGGGCGCCGCGACCACCAGGAACGCCGTACCGGGAGCCTGCAGCAGCCGGAACGTCGCGTCCGCGCGGGTGCGGAAACCGCCGAACATCGTGTCCATCGCCGCCACGAACGTCTGCACGTCCTTCAGCAGCGAGGCACCCATCAGCTTGCTGAGCGTCCCGGTCATCAGGGACATGCCGACGTTGAGGAACTTCATCCCCGCCCGGCCGCCCACCTTCGCCGGAGCCATCAGCACCCGGATGAACTTCCCGTCCAGGAAGGACCCCAGCCGCTTCGGCGCGTCGAGGAAGTCCAGCGCGGACCGGCTCGGCGGGGTGTCCACGACGATCAGGTCCCAGTCGTCGCGGGCCCGCAGCTGGCCCAGCTTCTCCATCGCCATGTACTCCTGCGTGCCCGCGAACCCGGCCGACAGGGACTGGTAGAAGGGGTTGGCGAGGATGGCCTCCGCGCGGTCCGCGTCCGCGTGACCCTCGACGATCTCGTCGAAGGTCCGCTTCATGTCGAGCATCATGGCGTGCAGTTCGCCGCCGTCGACCCCCTTCACCTTGCGCGGGGTGTTGTCCAGCGAGTCGATCCCCATCGACTGGGCGAGCCGCCGCGCCGGGTCGATGGTCAGCACGACCACCTTCCGCCCGCGCTCCGCCGCCCGTACGCCCAGGGCCGCGGCGGTGGTCGTCTTGCCGACCCCGCCGGCGCCGCAGCAGACGATGATCCGCGTCCCGGGGTCGTCCAGCAGCCGGTCCACGGCCAGCCGCGCCGGAGTGTCCATGCCGGTGCCCCCCTTCATGCCCGTCGTGGCCTCGGTCATTCCTCGCCCGCCTGCTTCCGCAGCTCCGAGGCCAGCTCGTACAGCCCGGCCAGATCCATCCCCGCGCCGAGCAGGGGGAGTTCGTACGTCGGCACGTCCAAGTGCGCCAGTACGGTGCGCTGTGCGCGCTCCAGCTCCACCCGGCTCGCGTGCTCGGCGGCCTGCGTGAGCAGCGGGTCCACCAGCCGCTCCGCGAGCCCGCCGCGGCGCGCGCCGCCCAGGCCCGCCCGGGACAGGGCCTTGGCCACGTCCGCACGGCGCTCGCCTGCGGCGGCGCGCAGGGCGTCCTCGTCCAGGTGGTGCGGCCGCACCATGTTGACGACGACCCGACCCACGGGCAGCCCCGCCTCCTCGAGTTCGGCGATCCCGTCCGCGGTCTCCTGGACGGGCATCTCCTCGAGCAGCGTGACCAGGTGGACGGCCGTCTCAGGGGACTTGAGCACCTTCATGACGGCCTGCGCCTGGTTGTGGATCGGCCCGAACCGGGCCAGCCCCGCCACCTCGTCGTTGACGTTCAGGAAGCGGGTGATCCGCCCGGTCGGCGGGGCGTCCATGATCACGTGGTCGTAGACGTACCGGCCGGCCTTGTCCTTGCGCCGGACCGCCTCGCACGCCTTGCCCGTCAGCAGTACGTCCCGCAGCCCGGGCGCGATGGTCGTCGCGAAGTCGATCGCGCCGAGCTTCTTGAGGGCGCGGCCGGCGGAGCCGAGCTTGTAGAACATCTGGAGGTAGTCCAGCAGGGCCCGCTCGGCATCGATGGCCAGGGCGAACACCTCCCCGCCGCCCGAGGCGACGGCGATCTTCCGCTCCTCGTACGGGAGCGCCTCCGCGCCGAAGAGCTGCGCGATCCCCTGCCTGCCCTCGACCTCCACCAGAAGCGTCCGTCTGCCCTCGCGCGCGAGGGCGAGCGCGAGTGCCGCGGCGACCGTGGTCTTTCCGGTTCCGCCCTTGCCGCTGACCACCTGGAGCCTGCTCACAGCGTCTGAGCCTAACCACTCGTCCCTCGGGCTGCGCATGAGCCCTCGGTGTCAGGCGTTACGCTCGCCCCCATGACCAAGAAGTTCGAATACGCGACGGTCCCGCTGCTGGTCCACGCCACCAAGCAGATCCTGGACACCTGGGGCGAGGACGGCTGGGAGCTCGTCCAGGTCGTGCCCGGCCCGAACAACCCCGAGCAGCTCGTGGCCTACCTCAAGCGGGAGAAGGCATGAGCGGCGCTGTCGAGGCGAAGCTGGCCGAGCTCGGCCTGACCCTGCCGGAGGTCGTCCCGCCGCTGGCCACGTACCAGCCGGCCGTGCGGTCGGGCGCGTACGTGTTCACCGCGGGGCAGCTCCCGATGGTCAAGGGCAGCATGCCGGTCACCGGCAAGGTCGGCGCCGAGGTCTCGGCGGAGCAGGCCAAGGACCTGGCCGCGACCTGCGCGCTGAACGCCCTGGCCGCGGTGAAGTCCGTGATCGGTGACCTCGACAAGATCGTGCGTGTCGTGAAGGTCGTCGGCTTCGTGGCCTCGGCCCCCGACTTCACCGGCCAGCCGGGCGTGCTGAACGGTGCGAGCGAGCTGCTGGGTGCGGTGCTCGGCGAGAAGGGCGTCCACGCCCGCAGCGCCGTCGGCGTGGCGGTCCTGCCGCTGGACGCCCCGGTCGAGATCGAGATCCAGGTCGAGGTTTCCGGAGCCTGACCGTACGACTTCCCGTACAGCCCCCGTCGGCTCCCGGCGGGGGCTGTACGTGTTCCCGGTACTCGGGTGCGGGCCCGGCCGGGCGGGACGCGGCCTCGGGCAGGGGAGTGGGCCTCGAACATCGGCCCGGATGGCCGTAGCATCCCGCCATGCCCAACGGTGAGCAGGGACAGCAGCAGACACCCGGAGTTTCCGGTGCACACGGCGCCACGCCCGCCGGTGGCCAGTGGTACCCGCCCGAGTGGCCCGACCGGATCCGCGCGCTCATGGACGGCTCCCTCACGCCGGTGGAGCCCAGACGCGCCGCCACCGTGATGCTGCTCCGCGACACCCCCGACGGTCCCGTCGTGCACATGCTGCGCCGCAGGGCCTCCATGGCCTTCGCGGGCGGCGCGTACGCCTATCCCGGCGGCGGGGTCGACCCCCGCGACGAGGACCACCTCGTCGGCTGGGCCGGTCCCGGCCGGGACGAGTGGGCCGCCCGCCTCGCCACCGACCCCCGCACCGCCCAGGCCATCGTCTGCGGCGCCGTCCGCGAGACCTTCGAGGAGGCGGGCGTCCTGCTCGCCGGCGAGAGCGCCGACACCGTCGTCGGCGACACCACCGGCGACGACTGGGAGGCCGACCGTACGGCCCTCGTCGCCCGCGAGCTGTCCTTCGCCGAGTTCCTCGACCGCCGCGGCCTGCGGCTGCGCTCCGACCTGCTCGGCGCCTGGGCCCGCTGGATCACCCCGGAGTTCGAGCCCCGCCGCTACGACACCTGGTTCTTCGTCGCCGCCCTCCCGGAGGGCCAGCGCACCCGCAACGCCTCCACCGAGGCCGACCGGACCGTCTGGATCCGCCCCGCGGACGCCGCCGACGGCTACGACAAGGGCGAGCTGCTGATGATGCCGCCCACCATCTCCACCCTGCGCTCCCTCGAGCCGTACGGGAGCGCCGTCGACGCCCTCACCGCGGCCGCCGCCCAGGACCTGACGCCCGTACTCGCCCAGGCCTCGCTGGAGAGCGGCGAAGTGGTGCTCAGCTGGCCGGGCCACGACGAGTTCACCAAGCGCGTCCGCCCCGGAGGCACCCCGTGACGAATGCCGCCGCTCTGCCCGGACAGCCCCGCGGAATCGTCACCTCTGGGCCCGCCACCGCCCGCGCGGTCAACATCCTGGCCCCCAACGCCTCGGCGATGACCCTGGACGGCACCAACACCTGGCTCGTCTCGGAGCCCGGCTCCGAGCTCGCCGTCGTCATCGACCCCGGCCCCCTCGACGACGTCCACCTGCGCGCGGTCATGGAGACCGCCGAACAGGCGGGCAAGCGGATCGCCCTGACCCTCCTCACCCACGGCCACCCCGACCACGCCGAGGGCGCGGGCCGGTTCGCCGAGCTCACCGGCACCAAGGTGCGCGCCCTGGACCCCGCGCTGCGCCTCGGCGACGAGGGGCTGGCCGCCGGGGACGTGATCCGGACCGGCGGCCTCGAGCTGCGCGTCGTCCCGACCCCCGGCCACACCGCCGACTCGCTCAGCTTCCACCTGCCCGCCGACCGGGCCGTCCTGACCGGCGACACGATCCTCGGCCGCGGCACCACCGTCGTCGCGCACCCCGACGGCCGCCTCGGGGACTACCTGGACTCCCTGCGCCGGCTGCGCTCGCTGACGGTCGACGACGGCGTGCACACGGTGCTCCCGGGGCACGGACCGGTCCTGGACGACGCACAGGGCGTGGTGGAGTTCTACCTGGCCCACCGCGCACACCGGCTCGCCCAGGTGGAGACCGCGGTGGAGAACGGGTACACGACCCCCCAGGCGGTCGTCGCCCACGTCTACGGGGACGTGGACCGCTCGCTGTGGCCGGCCGCGGAATGGTCCGTACGGGCGCAGCTCGAGTACCTTCAAGATCACGGACTGATCCCGGGGGGCCCTGAATGACCACGCTGTTCCTGCTGCTCGCGCTCATCGCCACCGCCGCGTGGATCACCTCGACGGTGACCCTGCGCGTGAAGGCCCTGGAACGGCGCTCGGAGCGGCTGGAGCGGCGCCTCGGCCTGGTCCTGGACCACTTCGGCATCGAGGAGCCGGAGCCGGCCGGGCTGGACGAGGTACGGGCGCTCGTGCGCGACGGCCGCACGATCGAGGCCATCCGCGTCTACCGGCGCATCACCGGGGCGGACCTGCTCGAGGCGAAGCAGGCGGTCGAGGCCCTGACGGACGTCTGAGCGCGCCTTCAGCGGGGCGTCTTGGTGCCGTGCCGGGCGGTGTACTCGTGCGCGAGCCACGGGCCGAGGTCTTCCAGGTACGCGTGCAGCACGGCCGGGTCCTCGGCCGGATCCAGCGCCACTGCGGCCGCGGCCCGCATCTGCGCGGCGCGCTCCGGGTAGTACCGCCCGAAGATCGCCGCGGACTCGGCGAGATCGCTCGTCCAGCCGCCCCACCGGGGCATGACGAGGGTGAACCCGGTGCGCACCAGGTGCCGCGAGAAGTGCCGGCTGAGCCTGCGGTACTCGGCGGGGGTCGACGCGGCCTCCAGCCTGGCCCGCCACCGCGGCAGCAGGGCGGCCAGGTCGCCGTTGGTCTCCCGGGCGAGCAGGCTGTCCGGGCGGTAGCGGGGGAGGTGCTCGGCCAGGTCCGCGCCGAGCAGCGGGGTGCACAGGCAGGCGAGGAACCAGCCCAGGTCGTCGCGTTCCTGCTCGCTCAGCAGGGTGTCCTTGCCGTAGAGCAGGAGGCCGACGCCGTCGATCTCGGGGAAGTCCTGGTCGAGCCCGCGCGCCAGCACCTCGGCGGTGTCCCGGTCCTCGTCGGCGGCCTCGTGGTTCAGCGCGAGCAGCAGGTCGAGGTCGGAGCGCCCCGGGCGGGCCGTCCCGCGCGGCACGGACCCGTACAGGTACGCGCTGTGCAGCCGCTGCCCGTACGCCTCGCCGATCCGCTCGCGCGCGGCGGCGACGACGGGCCCGAAGGCGCCCTGCACCCGGCCGAGCGAGCCCTCGCGCTCGAAGTACCCGTACGCGTCCAGCCCTCTGCGCTCCATGGCCCCTCTCCCCGTCCGGCCCCGCCTGGGCAGCGCCGCCGCACCCGGATACGGCAGAGGGGCCCCGCCCGACCGGGCAGGACCCCTCCGCGCGAAGCCGAGGCGTCAGCGGGACCGCTTCGCCAGCCGCTCCACGTCCAGCAGGATCACCGCGCGGGCCTCCAGGCGGAGCCACCCGCGGCCCGCGAAGTCCGCGAGGGCCTTGTTGACCGTCTCGCGGGAGGCGCCGACCAGCTGGGCCAGCTCCTCCTGCGTCAGGTCGTGCACGACGTGGATGCCCTCTTCCGACTGCACGCCGAACCGGCGCGACAGGTCGAGGAGCGCCCGCGCCACACGGCCGGGAACGTCGGAGAAGACCAGGTCGGACATCTGGTCGTTCGTCTTGCGCAGGCGCCGTGCCACCGCGCGCAGCAGCGCGGTCGCGACCTCGGGCCGGGCGTTGAGCCACGGCTGCAGGTCGCCGTGGCCGAGGCCCAGCAGCTTGACCTCGGTCAGGGCGGTGGCGGTGGCGGTGCGCGGGCCCGGGTCGAAGAGCGACAGCTCGCCGATCAGCTCGCCGGGGCCGAGGACGGCCAGCATGTTCTCGCGGCCGTCGGGGGAGGTGCGGTGCAGCTTCACCTTGCCCTCGGTCACCACGTAGAGCCGGTCGCCGGGGTCGCCCTCGTGGAACAGGGCGTCACCGCGTGCGAGCGTCACCTCGCCCATGGAGGCGCGGAGCTCCGCGGCCTGCTCGTCATCGAGCGCCGCGAAGAGCGGGGCGCGCCGCAGAACGTCGTCCACGAGTCTCTCTCCTATGTCGACCAGCTCAGGGGACCGTGCTCCCCATTTTGCCGGACGGCTCAAACAGTGCGATCAATCACAAGGATGCCGGACGTACGGGCGTGCTGTGCGGCGAGAGGCCAATCAGAGTGGTGTTACCTGAGGTCCAGGCGGGTGTCAGCGCCCGGCCTTAGGCTGGCCGGGTGTCCAATAAGCCGGTGAGAGCACAGGCCAAGGGGTCCGCAGGAGTGACGGGCGCCCCCGATTCAGCTGTGGGCGAACAAGCCCCCGAGAAGGCGTCCGGGAAGCCCCGGAAGGCCCCGCCGAGCCCCCAGGGCAAAGCTTCGGCCAAGAAAACGGAATCGCGCGTGGCCATGGTGCGCCGGGCCCGCCGCATCAACCGCGAGCTGGCCGAGCTCTACCCGTACGCCCATCCCGAGCTCGACTTCCGGAATCCCTTCGAGCTGCTGGTCGCCACGGTCCTCTCCGCCCAGACCACCGACCTGCGCGTGAACCAGACCACCCCGGCCCTGTTCGCCGCCTACCCGACCCCCGAGGACATGGCCGCGGCCGTCCCCGAGGATCTGGAGGAGCTCATCCGGCCGACCGGGTTCTTCCGGGCCAAGTCGCGGTCCCTCCTCGGCCTCTCGCAGGCCCTGCGGGACGACTTCGGCGGGAAGGTGCCGGGCCGGATCGAGGACCTCGTGACGCTGCCCGGGGTCGGCCGGAAAACGGCCAACGTGGTGCTCGGCAATGCGTTCGGCGTCCCGGGGATCACCGTGGACACCCACTTCGGCCGACTGGTCCGCCGCTGGAAGTGGACCGAGCAGGAGGATCCGGTGAAGGTCGAGGCGGAGATCTGCGCGATCTTCCCGAAGAGCGAGTGGACGATGCTCTCGCACCGCGTCGTCTTCCACGGCCGCCGGATCTGCCACGCCCGCAAACCCGCCTGCGGCGCCTGCCCGATCGCCCCGCTCTGCCCGGCGTACGGGGAGGGCGAGACGGACCCGGAGAAGGCGAAGAAGCTGCTCAAGTACGAGAAGGGCGGCCAGCCCGGCCAGCGGCTGAGCCCGCCGCCGGACTACCCGGGCCTCCCCGCCCCGCCGCTGGGCGGCGGCCAGGGGGCCTCCACCGCCTCCTGAGCAAGGGGCAGGGAGCGGGCACGCAGTACGAGCACGGAGTACGCAGCACGGCCGCGCGCCGCCGCACGGCGGCCCGCGGAGGAACGAATCCGGCCCGGGGCTGCGTTGTCCCCGTATCGGGACGGCGACGGTGTCGGCAACGGCAGGGAGCAGGGGTGCCTATGACGCGCGGAGCGCGGGACGAGAGCAGCGTGGCCGAGGCGGCCGCGCCGCCGCAGCAGGGCGGGCCGCAGGCCCCGTACGAGGACCACGGCGGCCCGCGCGTGAGCAGTCAGGGCCTGCCCGGCTGGCTCGATCCCGTCGTGGAGGCCGTGCGGACGGTCCGGCCGACCCAGCTCAGCCGTTTCCTGCCGCCGGAGGACGGCCGGGGCCGCCAGTCCGCCGTGCTGATCCTGTTCGGCGAGGGCCCGCGCGGCCCCGAGCTGCTGCTCATGGAGCGCGCCGGGAGCCTGCGCTCGCACCCCGGCCAGCCCTCGTTCCCGGGCGGCGCCCTCGATCCGGAGGACGGTGATCCGCACACCACCGGCCCGCTGCGCGCCGCCCTGCGCGAGGCCGAGGAGGAGACCGGGCTCGACCCCGCCGGCGTCCAGCTCTTCGGGGTGCTGCCGCGGCTCTACATCCCGGTCAGCGAGTTCGTCGTGACCCCGGTGCTCGGCTGGTGGCGTGAGCCCAGCCCGGTCGGGGTCGTGGACCCGGCCGAGACCGCCCGCGTCTTCACGGTTCCCGTGGCCGATCTCACGGATCCCGATCACCGGGTCACGGCCGTCCATCCGCGCGGCCATCTGGGCCCCGCTTTCACCGTCGAATCGGCTCTGGTCTGGGGTTTTACCGCCGGAGTGATCGACCGGATCCTGCATTTCGCGGGGTGGGAGCGCCCATGGGACCGATCGAGGCAGGTCCCGCTCGACTGGCGCGCATGAGACGGTGACCCTCGTGAACGTGCTGGACATCCTGTTGCTGGTCGCCGCCGTCTGGTTTGCGATCGTCGGCTACCGCCAGGGGTTCGTCGTCGGCATCCTGTCGGTGATCGGCTTCCTCGGCGGTGGTCTCATCGCCGTGTCCCTGCTCCCGCTGGTCTGGGACCGGGTGACCGACAACGGCACCCAGGTGTCCACCACGGTCGTCGTGATCGCCGTGGTCGTGATCATCGTCTGTGCCTCGATCGGGCAGGCCCTCACCACGCATCTGGGCAACCGGCTGCGGCGCCACATCACGTGGTCGCCCGCCCGAGTGGTCGACGCGACCGGCGGGGCCCTGGTCAACGTCGTCGCGATGCTGCTGGTGGCGTGGCTGATCGGCTCGGCGCTCGCCGGGACGTCACTTCCCACCCTGGGCAAGGAAGTCCGCAACTCCAAGGTGCTGCTGGGCGTCTCGCGGGTGCTGCCCGCGCAGGCCAACACCTGGTTCTCGGACTTCAGCTCCACCCTGGCGCGCAGCGGCTTCCCGCAGGTGTTCAGCCCGTTCTCGAACGAGCCGATCACCGAGGTGAAGGCGCCCGATCCGGCGCTCGCCCGCAGCCCCGTCGCCGAGGCGGCGAAGCGCTCGATCGTGAAGGTCGTCGGTACCGCGCCGAGTTGCAGCAAGGTCCTGGAGGGCACCGGCTTCGTCTTCGCGCCCGGCAAGGTGATGACCAACGCGCACGTCGTCGGCGGGGTCGGCGAGCCGACCGTGCAGATCGGCGGCGAGGGCAAGCTCTACGACGGCAAGGTCGTGCTCTACGACTGGGAGCGCGACATCGCCGTCCTGGACGTGCCCAAGCTGAAGGCGCCCCCGCTGGAGTTCACCGACAAGGACGCGGCGAGCAGCAGCGACGCGATCGTCGCCGGCTTCCCGGAGAACGGCTCGTACGACGTCCGCGCGGCGCGCGTCCGCGGCCGGATCAACGCGAACGGCCCGGACATCTACCACCGCGGCACCGTCCGGCGCGACGTCTACTCGCTGTACGCGACCGTCCGCCAGGGCAACTCCGGCGGCCCGCTGCTCACGCCCGACGGCAAGGTCTACGGGGTCGTCTTCGCGAAGTCGCTCGACGACCCGAACACCGGGTACGCGCTGACGGCGGACGAGGTCCGCGACGACATCCGGATCGGCAAGGTCTCCGACCGGCGGGTCGACAGCCAGGGCTGCGCCCTCTGATCCGTACGGGCACTTCGCCCGTACGGAGCGGGGCGCCGCGCCCGGCTACGTCCGTGGATGCCGCAGGCGGGCCGAGACCCAGCGGGCCCGGCGGCGCAGGATGCGTGGGATCCCGAGGCGGGGGTCGTGGCCGTCCCGGCCCGACCTCCCGTGTGTGCCCGGCGTCGCTGCCGGGCGGCGTTCGCGTGCGGTGTCACCGTAGTCGTGCGTCCAGCCCATACAACGAGCTGTGCCCGGGCCCCAAGGTCGGTAACCCCGTCCGGGGCGGCCAATTGGCCTATGCGCCGGGCAATTGAATGGTCGTAAGACAGTCGTACCGGCCGCCGTGTTGACGGCCGGTCAGACGGTGCGCACGGTCAGCGGTCCGGCTCGGGGTCCTTGAGCCAGTTCACGAGCTCGGTGGAGAAGGCGGTGGGATCCTCCTCGTGGGGGAAGTGCCCGAGGCCGTCGAACAGCCGCCACCGGTACGGGGCTTCGACGTACTCCCCGGAGCCGGCCGCGCTCCGGGTCCGCATCACCGGGTCGAGCGAGCCGTGCAGATGCAGCGTCGGCACCCGCACCGGACGCTTCATCCGGCGGTTGAACTGGAGCCCGTCCGGCCGGGCCATGGACCGCATCATCCAGCGGTACGGCTCGATCGAGCAGTGCGCGGTGGACGGGATGCACATCGCCCGCCGGTACACGTCGAGGTCCGCCTCCTCGGGGGGCACGGGCCCGGACCAGTCCCGGATCAACTCCCCCACGAGCGCCCCGTCGTCGGCGACGAGCTGCCGCTCGGGGATGAAAGGCCGCTGGAAACCCCAGATGTGCGAACTGGCCCGCGTCTGACCGAAGTCGGACAGCATCGCCGAGCGCCAGCGCCGAGGGTGCGGCATCGAGGAGACCACGAGCCGGCGCACCAGCTTGGGCCGCATCACGGCGGCGGTCCAGGCGAGGTAGCCGCCCAGGTCGTGTCCCACGAGGGCGGCGTCCGGCTCGCCGAGCGACCGTACGACCCCGGTGATGTCGAGCGCCAGGTTGGCCGGATCGTAGCCGCGCGGGGTGCGGTCGCTTCCGCCCACGCCGCGCAGGTCCATCGCGACCGCCCGGTACCCGGCGTCGGCGAGCGCGGTCAGCTGGTGCCGCCACGTCCACCAGAACTGCGGGAAGCCGTGCAGCAGCAGCACCAGCGGCCCGTCGCCCATCTCGGCCACGTGGAACCGGGCCCCGTTGGCCGCGACGTCCCGGTGGGTCACCGTCCTCCCGCCGGGCACGTCGATCCGGACCGCCGTCGCGGCGGTGGGCGGAGTGCTGGAGTCCGGTGAGGGCGCTGTCATGAGGACGAGCGTGCCACACCCACGGCCTGGTCACTCACCGACCGCGGGTGCGGCTTGACGGTCCCGACGAGCGCCGCGGTCTGCTTGACGGAGGCGATGGTCTTCTCCGGCGGCTTGACCTTCTTGAACTTCGACACGGCGATCAGTGACAGCAGGCCCGCGAGCAGCAGGAACGCCACACCGACGATGAGGAACGACCAGGCGAGCCCGAGCCCGAGGTTGTGGATCCCGTACGCCGCGGCGAAGCTCAGCACGGGCAGGGAGAACAGGGCGAACACTCCTGCGATCCCGATGGCGGTGCCGCCGATGCCCGCGCGCTTGACGTCCTGGCGGATCTCCGCCTTGGCGAGGGCGATCTCGTCGTGCACCAGGGCGGACATCTCGGCGGTGGCCGAGGCGACCAGCTGGCCGAGTGTGCGCTCGGCTCCTTGCGCCCCTTGGTCCACTGCGGTCATCGCTCTCTCCCTCTGTCATCTGCCGTCGTCTGACGTCGTCTGCTGTCGACACCGTGGGCGGCGGCGGTCCTGCGCCCGTCACGGCGTCAGTTCAGATCATGCCGGACGGTCGCCCTCGGCGCTGGACCCGGTGGCCGCTTCGAGCGCGGCGGCCGCGGCGGTTTCGGCCTTGCGGCGGTGCTCCGCGGCCTTCTCCTCGTAGATCTTCGCCATCCGCAGGTGGTACTCCGGCTTGTCCTGCTCGTAGATGTCCGGGATGCCGTCGCGGTCCTCGTCGCGCTCCTCGTCCTCGGTGAGCGCCCTGTACGTGCGGTTGCGCAGCTTGAGCAGGACGCCCGCGACGACGGCGGCGATGAGCGAGCCGATCAGGACGGCGGCCTTGACCTCGTCGGTGAGGATCTGGTCCTCGGTGAAGGCGAGTTCGCCGATCAGGAGCGAAACGGTGAAGCCGATGCCGGCGAGGGAGGCCACGGCGAGGACGTCCGGCCAGGCCAGTTCCTCGTTGAGCTCCGCCCGGGTGAAGCGGGCGGCCAGCCAGGTGCCGCCGAAGATGCCCACGGCCTTGCCGACGACCAGGCCGAGGACGACGCCGAGGGTCTCGGGCCGGGTGAAGACCTGGGCGATCGCCTTGTCGGAGAGCGAGACCCCGGCGGAGAACAGCGCGAAGAGCGGCACGGCGAGGCCGGCCGAGACGGGCCGGACGAGGTGCTCGATGTGCTCGCCGGGGGACGTGCGCTCGCCGTCCTTGCGGGAGCAGCGGAGCATCAGCCCCATGGCGACGCCGGCGATGGTGGCGTGGACGCCGCTGTTGTACATCAGGCCCCAGATGACCAGGGCGAGTGGCACGTAGACGTACCAACCGTGGACGCCCTTGCGGAGCAGGAACCAGAAGAGGACCAGGCCCACGACCGCGCCGCCGAGCGCCAGGAAGTCGATCTCGCTGGTGAAGAACACCGCGATGATCATGATGGCGAAGAGGTCGTCGACGACGGCGAGGGTCAGCAGGAAGGCGCGCAGGGCGGACGGCAGCGAGGTGCCGATGACCGCGAGGACGGCGAGGGCGAAGGCGATGTCGGTGGCGGTGGGGACCGCCCAGCCGTCCATCGAGCCGCCGCCGGCGGTGTTGACCAGTACGTAGACCAGCGCGGGCACGGCCATGCCGCAGAGGGCGGCGATCACCGGGAGGGCGGCGGCCTTGGGGTCGCGCAGATCGCCCGCGACGAGCTCGCGCTTGAGCTCGATGCCGGCGACGAAGAAGAAGACGGCGAGCAGGCCGTCCGCCGCCCAGTGCTGGATCGAGAGGTCCAGGCCGAGGGAGGCGGGGCCGATGTGGAAGTTGCGGACGCTGGCGTAGCTGTCCGCGAGGGCGGGGATGTTCGCCCAGAGCAGGGCGGCGATCGCGGCCACGAGGAGGAGCACGCCACCGACGGTCTCGGCGCGCAGGGCGTCGGCCACGAAGCGCCGCTCGGGCAGGGAGAGCCTGCCGGGGAACTTGCGGCTGTGACGGTCGGTGGGGCGGGGCGTGGCCACGGTGGGACACCTCCGGGTGGTCGACGGCATGACGAACGCTGTTGCCGACCAGACTTCCCGGCGCACCCTGAGAGATTGAGACGTCAAATATTGACGTTTCTCCTACTTTACAGGGTCCGCGCCGTCGTATCCGGTGATCTTCACCTTAAACGGGGGGAGGGTGTCCGGCGCGCCATGCGCCGGACACCCTCCGCCACCCGGAACCGGGACCGTCAGTCCTCGCTGGAAGCGCTGGGCAGCTTGTTCTGGATCAGGTCCATCACCGAGGAGTCCGCGAGCGTGGTGACGTCACCGACCGCCCGGTTCTCGGCGACATCGCGCAGCAGGCGCCGCATGATCTTGCCGGAGCGGGTCTTCGGCAGCTCCTGCACCGGCAGGATCCGCTTCGGCTTGGCGATCGGGCCGAGCGTCGCGCCCACGTGGTCGCGCAGCTCCGAGACCAGGCCGTTGGTCTCCGAGGCGCTGCCGCGCAGGATCACGAAGGCCACGATGGCCTGGCCGGTCGTCTCGTCGTTCGCGCCCACCACGGCCGCCTCGGCGACCGACGGGTGGGAGACGAGCGCCGACTCGACCTCGGTGGTCGAGATGTTGTGGCCGGAGACCAGCATCACGTCGTCCACCCGGCCCAGCAGCCAGATGTCGCCGTCCTCGTCCTTCTTGGCGCCGTCGCCCGCGAAGTACTTGCCCTCGAAGCGGGACCAGTAGGTGTCGATGAACCGCTGGTCGTCGCCCCAGATGGTGCGCAGCATCGACGGCCACGGCTGGGTGAGCACCAGGTAGCCGCCACCGCCGTTCGGAACCTCGTGACCCTCGTCGTCGACGACCGTGGCGCCGATCCCGGGCAGCGCGCGCTGCGCCGAGCCCGGCTTGGTCTCGGTGACACCGGGCAGCGGGGAGACCATCATCGCGCCGGTCTCGGTCTGCCACCAGGTGTCCACGATCGGGCAGCGGTCGCCGCCGATGTGCTTGCGGTACCAGATCCAGGCCTCGGGGTTGATCGGCTCGCCGACCGAGCCCAGCACGCGCAGGCTCGACAGGTCGAACTTCGCGGGGATGTCGTCGCCCCACTTCATGAACGTACGGATCGCCGTGGGCGCGGTGTACAGGATGGTGACGCCGTACTTCTGCACGACCTCCCAGAACCGGCCCTGGTGCGGGGTGTCCGGCGTGCCCTCGTACATCACCTGGGTGGCGCCGTTGGCGAGAGGCCCGTAGACGATGTACGAGTGCCCGGTCACCCAGCCGATGTCGGCGGTGCACCAGTAGACGTCGGTCTCCGGCTTGAGGTCGAAGACCGCGTGGTGGGTGTACGCGGCCTGCGTGAGGTAGCCGCCGGAGGTGTGCAGGATGCCCTTGGGCTTACCCGTGGTCCCCGAGGTGTACAGGATGAACAGCGGGTGCTCGGCGTCGAAGGCCTGCGGGGTGTGCTCGGCGGACTGGCGTCCGACGATCTCGTGCCACCAGACGTCGCGGCCCTCGGTGAAGGCGGTGTCCTGGCCGGTGCGCTGCACGACGAGCACGTGCTCGACCTGCGGACACTTGGCGACCGCCTCGTCGATGGCGGGCTTGAGGGCGCTGGGCTTGCCGCGGCGGTAGCCGCCGTCGGCGGTGATGACCAGCTTGGCGTCGGCGTCCTGGATGCGGGAGGCCACGGCATCGGCGGAGAAGCCGCCGAAGACCACCGAGTGCGCGGCGCCGACGCGGGCGCACGCGAGCATCGCGACGACGGCCTCGGGGATCATCGGCAGGTAGACCGCGACGCGGTCGCCGGCCTGGACGCCCAGCTCGGTCAGGGCGTTGGCGGCCTTGGAGACCTCGTCCTTGAGCTCGGCGTAGGTGATCGCGCGGCTGTCGCCGGGCTCGCCCTCGAAGTGGATGGCGACGCGGTCGCCGTTGCCTGCCTCGACGTGGCGGTCCACGCAGTTGTACGCGACGTTCAGCTTGCCGTCGGCGAACCACTTGGCGAAGGGCGGGTTGGTCCAGTCGAGCGTCTCGGTCGGCTCGACGTCCCAGGTCAGGCGGCGGGCCTGGGCGGCCCAGAAACCCAGCCGGTCCGCCTCGGCCTCGGTGTGCGCAGCCTCTGTCACATTGGCGGCGGCGGCCAGATCGGCAGGCGGTGCGAACCGCCGCTCCTCCTTGAGCAGATTGGCCAGGCTTTCATTGCTCACGACATCTCCCTTTCCCAGGGTGTCCGTTGTGTCCCCGGGCATAGCTCATCAGTCGGCGGCCCTGGTGACAAGGGGTAGCCAGAAATTGGTTTAGACCTATAGTGCGGCCGGGCCCGCGTCGGCCCACGCGCAGAGTGGCCCCTTCCCGCTGCAGGGCGCGGAAAAGGGCCACTCAGTGGCACGGATACCGGAGGGTATCGGTTCAGCCGCGCCCTTGATCCGGATCCGCCGACGACGGCGATTCGGTCATCATCCGGTCGTCATTCAGACGTGTTGTCCGACGCTGTCGAACACCCGGCAGTCGAAGAAGTCCTCGCCTTCGGACAGCAGGTACGCCTGCGCCTCGCCCACGTGGAAGTACATCCCGTGCAACTCCAGCGTGCCCTCCGCGAGCCGCCGGGCCACCGATTCGTGCGCCCGCAGGTGCTCCAGCTGCTGCACCACGTTGGTCAGGCACAGCTGCTCCACGGCGTCCGCCGGGAGCCGGCCCGCGATCCGGGCCCAGGCGTGGTGGCGGCTCGCCATCCGCTCCAGGCTGGGCAGCCCGTGCCGCAGCCAGCGGCGCAGGGGGGTCATCGGGGCCCCGGGGCTGGAGTTCAGCAGCGCCTGCATGGCCCCGCACCCCGAGTGCCCGCACACCGTGATGCTGTCCACCTTGAGGACGTCCACGGCGTACTCGATGGCCGCCGCGACCGAATCGTCCGTGGCCTCGGCGCCCGGCAGGGGGACCAGGTTGCCGACGTTGCGGACCGTGAACAGGTCGCCGGGACCGCTGGCCGTGATCATGCTGGTCACCAGGCGGGAGTCCGCGCAGGTCAGGAAGAGCTGCGAGGGCCGCTGCCCCTCCCGGGCCAGCCGGGCCAGCTCGTCGCGGACGTGCGGTGCGGTGTCCCGCTGGAAGGCGCTGATCCCGCTGGCCAGTTGACCTGCGCCGCGGCGGCGCGGGGCCGGTGTCTCCGCCGCCTCCACGACCTCGGCCTCGTCAGGGGCCGCGGCCGCGCCGGGGATCATCCGCCCGCCCGCCGGCCGGTGGTCGCAGTGGTTCTGCCAGGGGGTCCAGGGGCGGCAGCAGTGGTGCCCGCCGCGCGGGGACCTTTCGGCGCGGTCCGGCCGGTCAGAGCGGTCGGCCTTCTCGGCGTGATCCGGAGCGTGATCCGCCTGGGCGCCGATGTCCGGCCGGTCCGCCCCGGCCGTGCGGGTCGTGGAGCGGCCGGTGGCCTCCAGCGAGCCCCCGTGCAGCAGATGGGAGTCCTGCCAGTCATGGAGCGTCTCGTACGCCGCGTGGTCCATGAACGAGCCGTCCAGCTCGACCACCACGCGCGCGCCGGGCGGGATCTGGTTCAGCACCCGGCTCAGCCGCGGCACCGCGAGGAAGGTCAACTGTCCGCGCGCGCAGACCCGGTGGACCCCGCCCGTCACCTCGACCGTGATCCGGGTCCGGGCCAGCCGGTGCAGGGCCATCGCGACGGCCACGGCGATGCCGATGGTGACGCCCGCCAACACCCCGCCGAGCACGACCGCCGCGATCGTCGTCGCGTAGACGAGGATCTCGCGGTGCCGGGTGACCGTACGCAGATGGGTGGCGTTCACCATCTGCACGCCCAGCGCCATCACCAGGGTGGCCAGGGCGGCGAGCGGGATCAGGTCGAGGACCGGGACGAGCAGCGCGGCCGCGAGCAGGACCCAGAGGCCGTGCAGCATGACCGACCGCCGGGTGGTGGCCCCGGACTTGACGTTCGCCACGCTGCGGACGGCACCTCCCGCGATGGGCAGCCCGCCCAGCGCTCCGGAGAGGATGTTCGCCGCGCCCTGGCCCCGCAGCTCCCGGTCGAGGTCGGCGCGCGGCGGGCGGTTGCCCGTACGCCGCTGGGAGGCGATCAGCTTGTCGGTGGCGACCGCGGACAGCAGGGATTCCACGCTGCCGACCAGGGTGACGGTCAGGACGGCCGCGATGATGCCGAGGACGGGGCCCTCGGGCAGTTCGGGCAGGGCGTGGCTGCTCCAGGACGGCAGGTCCACCCGGGGCAGGCTGAGCCCGGCCAGGGCGGCGAACACCGTGGCCGTGGCGACGGCGGCGAGCGCGGCCGGCACCTTGCGCAGCGCGAGCCCCACCCGCCCGGGCAGCCGCGGCCAGCCGAGCAGCACGGCCAGGGTCACGGCGCTGACGCCGAGCGCCGCCGGGTGTAGCTGGGCCAACTGGTCGGGCAGCCCCTTGACGTTGGCGACGGCGGAGCTCTGCGGAGTGCCGCCGAGGACGATGTGCAGCTGGGCCAGCGCGATCGTGACGCCGACGCCCGCGAGCATGCCGTGCACGATGGCCGGGCTGACCATGAGCGCGGACCGGGCGGTGCGCAGCGCGGCGAGCCCGAGCTGACAGCAGCCGGCGAGCACGGTGATGGCGCAGGTGGTGCGCCACCCGTAGCGCTGGATCAACTCGGCGGTGACGACGGTCAGTCCTGTCGCGGGCCCGCTCACCAGGAGGGGTGCTCCGCCCAGGCGCCCGGCCACGATCCCGCCGACGGCCGCGGCGACCAGGCCCGCTTGGAGCGGGGCGCCGGTGGCCAGGGCGATGCCGAGGGAGAGCGGCAGGGAGATCAGGAAGACGGTCAGGGAGGCGGAGAGATCGGCGTGGAAGTCGGCGCGGTGGCCCCTGCGGGGCGCGCCGCCGGCCTTGCGGCCGATGCTGCTGCCGGTCGTGCCGGTCGTGCCGGTCGTGCCGGTCGTGCCGGTCGTGCCGTCGGGCGTGTCGCAGGGCTTGCTGCCGGGCTTGCTGTCGATCTCTTCGGCGGCGGGCAGGGGGGAGGTGGCTGTCATAGGTTCCCGTCTCCTCTACGGAGGGATGAAGCGGCGGGAGTCTCAACACTCAGTAAATGAAAGGTAATGGAGAGTAAAGGATCGTGGGAGGTAATGGGGGCAAACGGCCTACGAAATAGCACCGAAGGGTGATTAAGCATTTTGTCCGGCTTGTCACATCATCTTCACGGCGGACCGCATGGGACGTTGCGGCGCGGAAGACCCGCAATGGAACCGCGAGGAGAGGTGGACGGATGATCGCCGCCACGAAGAAGATCGCCGGCGGCCTGGTCGCCACGGCGCTGGTGCTGGGCGTCGCCGGGTGCAGCACCTCGGAACCCGCCAAACCCCCGTCCCCCGGGGGCCCGAACGGCAAGAAGGGCGCCCCTCCGGAGGTTGCCCCCGGCAGCGTCAACCGGCTCATCGGCGACGGCTCGACCGCGTACACGGGCGGGCAGCCGAACGTCCAGAAGCCGCAGAAACTGAAGCCCGGTGAGAAGCCGCCTCAGTTCGTGGTGTTCTCGTGGGACGGGGCGGGCGAGGACAGCCAGAAACTCTTCTCGCACTTCCGCGAGGTCGGCAAGAAGTACAACGCCCGGATGACGTACTTCCTCAGCGGCGTGTACATGCTGCCGGAGGAGAAACGTTCCCTCTATACCGCCCCGCAGCACGAGTCCGGCCGCTCCGACATCGGCTTCGGCGATCTCCAGGGCATCAAGGACACGGCCACCCAGGTCCGCGCGGCCTGGCTCGAGGGCAACGAGATCGGCACCCACTTCAACGGCCACTTCTGCGGCCCCGACGGCGGCGTCGGCACCTGGTCGGTGCCGGAGTGGAAGAGCGAGATCAACCAGGCCAAGTCGTTCGTCAAGAACTGGAAGACCAACACGCCCGACCTGAAGGGCCTGGAGCCGCTGCCGTTCGACTATGACAAGGAGCTCATCGGCGCCCGCACCCCCTGCCTCGAAGGCCAGAAGAACTTCATGCTGGCGGCCAAGGACATGGGTTTCCGCTACGACTCCAGCGGCATCAGCAAGCAGATCTGGCCGAAGAAGACGGACGGGCTCTGGGACGTCCCGCTCCAGCTGGTGCCCATGCCGGGCCGGGCCTTCGACACCCTGAGCATGGACTACAACTACCTGGTCAACCAGTCCGGGACGACCACGCAGGGCGACCCCTCGCAGCACGAGTACTGGGGCGAGCAGATGCGCGAAGGCCTCCAGCAGGCCTTCGACCGGGTGTACCAGGGCAACCGCGCGCCGCTGATCATCGGCAACCACTTCGAGTCCTGGAACGGCGGCACGTACATGAAGGCCGTCGAGGACTCCATCCAGTCGATGTGCACGCAGAAGGAGGTCCGCTGCGTGCCGTTCCGCGAGCTGGTCGACTGGCTGGACGCGCAGGACCCGAAGGTCCTGGAGTGGATGCGCGGTCTCGACGTCGGCGAGGCGCCCAAGGAGGGCTGGACGAAGTTCCTGACGGCGGGGCCGCCGGCCAAGCCGGCCGCCCCCGCCGGGGTCAAGCCGGCTGCGGAGCCGGCTGAAGAGGGTGGGGACGAGGACTGACGAGGTCCGGGGCCGCCGGTTCGCAGCCGGTGGTCTCCCGCAGGACGAAACCGGGGTCGACCTGGGCGGCCAGGTCGACCCCGGTCTTGGCGTTGCCCCAGCTCTCCGCGTTCCGCAGGTGGAAGTGGACCATCTGCTCGGTGTACCGCTCCCAGTCGCGGTGGGCGTACGAGTCGTCGGCCGCGTCCTGGAGGGCCTGCAGGGCCAGCCGGTTGCTCGCCTCGAGCAGCTCGAAGGCCGCCGGGCGGCCCTTCTCCATCGCCCGCACCCAGTCGGAGTGCCCCACGGTGACGAGCAGGTCCTCTCCGACCTCGTCCTGGAGGAACTCGATGTCGTCCGTGCCCTGCACCTTGTTGCCGATGACCTTGAGCGCGACCCCGAAGTCCCGGGCGTACTCCTTGTACTGGCGGTAGACCGAGATGCCCTTGCGGGTCGGCTCGGCGACCAGGAAGGTCACGTCGAAACGGGTGAACATGCCCGAGGCGAAGGAGTCCGAGCCGGCGGTCATGTCGACCACGACGTACTCGTCCGGGCCGTCGACCAGGTGGTTGAGGCAGAGCTCGACCGCCCCGACCTTGGAGTGGTAGCAGGCGACGCCGAGGTCCGCCTCGGTGAACGGCCCGGTGGCCATCAGCCGTACGGGCTCCCCGTCGAGCAGCAGCGTGCGCGCGCAGGCCTCGTACACCGGGTTGTCCTCGGTGACGCGCAGCAGGCGCGATCCGGCGCCGGGCGGCGTGGTCTTGATCATCGTGTCGGCGGAGGCGATGCGCGGGTTGGAGCCCCGCAGGTACTCCTTGATCAGGGGCAGGTGCGCGCCCAGGGCGGGCAGCGCGGCGGCCTCGTCCTCGCCGAGTCCGAGCGCGGCGCCCAGGTGCTGGTTGATGTCGGCGTCCACCGCGACGACGGGGGCTTCATTGGCGGCGAGGTGGCGGATGAAGAGGGAGGACAGGGTCGTCTTCCCGCTGCCGCCCTTTCCCACGAAAGCGATCTTCATGTTCACCAAGAGTAGTCTGTTGGTCGCTTTCCGTGGTGCTCCTAAGTGAAGAAGACCACTCCAAGGAGGGGTCGGTGGCGAGGAGGTCCAGTGCGTAGGCTCCCTACTTATGAGTAGCGCTTCTGACCCGCTGGCCGCCCTGGGTTCGCTCCCGGGCGTCGCCGAATCCGTGGATTCCGTACGCAAGGCCGTGGACCGCGTCTACGGGCACCGGGTGATGCGCCGGCGCAGCAGCGAGATCACCTCGGAGGCCGCGCTGCGCGGGGCCCGTGCGAGCGCGGCGCTCTCCGGGGCGGACTGGGCGCTGGAAGAGGTGCGCCGCCGGACCGACTTCGGGGCGGAGACGGAGGCGCGCACGGTGGGCGCCGCGCTGCGCCTGACCGCGGAGGCCGGGCAGCTGCTGAGCATCTGGCGCCAGTCGCCGCTGCGGGTGCTGGCGCGCCTGCACCTGGTGGCGTCGGGGTCCACGGCCGATGGTGACGTGGTGGGCCGCCCGCGGCTGGCGGGCGAGCCGGTGGACGAACCCCTGATCACCGTCCCGCTTCCGAGCGCGGAGGAGGTGGCGGGCCGCCTGGACGGCCTGTCCCGGCTGATCATCGCGGGCGGCTCGGCTCCGGCGCTGGTCACGTCGGCCGTGGTGCACGGCGAACTGCTGGCGCTGCGTCCGTTCGGCTCGTACAACGGGCTGGTTGCGCGGGCGGCGGAGCGGATCGTGCTGATCAACAGCGGTCTGGACCCGAAGGCGATCTGCCCGGCGGAGGTCGGCCACGCGGAGCAGGGGCGGGACGCGTACCTGGCGGCCTTCGAGGGCTACGTCTCCGGGACCGCGGAGGGGATGGCGGCCTGGATCGCGCACTGCGGCCGCGCGATCGAGCTCGGCGTCCGCGAGTCGACGGCGGTCTGCGAGGCCCTGCAGCGCGGCGCGGCGTAAGGACTGCGGGCCAGGGCTGCGGACACGAGGCTGCGGACACAGGGTTGCGGCGACACCGTCTTGCTTTGGTGTCGCCGCTGGCATTTACGCCCAGTTACCAAGCGTCCTCGATATTTGCCCATCAGGTCGGGGACTTTGCCCGTCACCTGGTGCAGCTGGCCCGTAATCGACGGGTCGACGTCGCGTGGGTGCTCGGCGTTCATGCTTCGGTCCGTGGGCCTTACTGCGTTTTAAAGATGATCCTCTCGGATGTTCTTTGGTCTCGCGGGCCGTTGACTCCTTTGTACTCCGCTTCGCTGACAAGCGGAACCCCTCCCCACTTTTTTTACTTTCCAGGACGGCCCATCCCGAACCGGACACCCCGCATCACCGCAGCTCAGCAGGGTTCCGGCCTCGGCGGGGGTGGCGTAGGGGCGCCCTGCCGGAGCCGCCATTCCCGGCCCGCCGAGCCGGCCCACGCGGCCTTGCCGGAACCACCATTCCCGGCCTACCGAAGCCGGCCCACGCGGCCTGCGGAGTCGGCATTCCCGACCTGCCGAAGCCGGCCCACGCGGCTATGCCGGAGCTTGGCATTCCCGGTTCGCCGAGTCGATCGGCGCGGCTTTGCCGGAGCTGGCCTTCCCGGCCCGCCGAGGCCGGCTCACGCCGCCTTGCCGGGGTCGGAATACGCGGCTTCGGCGGCACCGACATACGCGGCTTCGGCAGCTCCGGTGCACTCGGGCCCGGTCGAACCCGAAACACCCAGCGCCGCGCTGGCACACCCACCCCGGCGGGGACGGCATATCCAGCCCCGCCGGCGTTTGGGGCGCGGGGGTCCAGGGGCGGAGCCACCGGGTCTTTGAGCCCAGCCGGCGTCGCGGCGTTGGGTCCGGGCGGAACCCCAGGGTCCCTGGAGCGCGTCGGCGATGGCGGCGCGGCCCGGGGCGGCGGCCCCGGGGACCGGTCAGGCAGGTGTGGCGGCAGCCAGAGCGATCGCCCGCCGCCGACTGGCGTACCAGACCAGCCCGGCGGTAGCCGCAGCCGCGCCCACCGCCGCCGCAGCGACCAGCGCCGGCCGCGTCGGCATCGACAGCCCGGGCAGCCGCTGCTTCAACCGCACCGGCCGGTTGAACACCAGCACCGGCCACTCCCGCGCCACCGCCTCCTTGCGCAGCGCCCGGTCGGGATTGACCGCATGCGGGTGCCCGACGGCCTCCAGCATCGGGATGTCCGTCACCGAGTCGCTGTACGCGTAGCACCGCGAGAGGTCGTACCCCTCGGACTCCGCGAGCTCCCGCACGGCCTCGGCCTTGGTGGGCCCGTAGGCGTAGTACTCGATCTCGCCGGTGAAGCAGCCGTCCTCGCCGATGACCATCCGCGTGGCGACGACCCGGTCCGCGCCCAGCATCTCGCCGATCGGCTCGACGACTTCCGCGCCTGACGTCGACACGATCACCACGTCGCGGCCCGCGGTGTGGTGCGCCTCGATCAGCGAGGCGGCCTCGTCGTAGATCAGCGGGTCGATGAGGTCGTGCAGGGTTTCGGCGACGATCTCCCGCACCTGCTGGACGTTCCACCCCTTGCAGAGGGACGACAGGTACTCACGCATCCGCTCCATCTGATCGTGGTCGGCGCCGCCGACCAGGTAGATGAACTGGGTATACGCAGTGCGCAGCACGGCTCGGCGGTTGATCAGGCCGCCCTGGTAGAAGGACTTGCTGAACGTCAGAGTGCTTGACTTCGCAATGACCGTCTTGTCCAGGTCGAAGAAGGCTGCGGTGCGGGGCGACGAGTGCGGCAAGGGCTGGATTTCCACGCCCCGAGCATATGCGCCCACCATTCGGCGTAAGGTGTGGCGCGTGGGTTTGCCTGAGAAGGCTCTCGGGTACACCATGGAAGTCACGGATCGTTCGCGACCGTGCTAACCCGGTCTGGCTCCTCCCCCCCCGAGTCGGACCGTGGGGACGACCCCCGCTCTCCCCCCCGGCGGGGGTCGTCGCATGTCCGGACGCGGTTTGCGTCCTTGCCTTCGGCCCCAAGTGACCATTCCTGCAGCCCTCCTTCCTCGGCGGGCCCTGCGTGGCGAAGGCCCTCACCCCCTCAGACGCGTGACGCTGCGTAGTCGTTCCGCCGCGCTCTGGAACTCACCTGTTGGGGTGATGGAGTTATTCACAGGGCGTCTGTTGTCCACAGTTTTGGGGCAAGATCCACTTCATTTTCCGGATCGCTGCACGGTGATTCCAGCCGCGAAGTCCGCGGTGCTGGGATTTGCAGTGAGAAGGGGGCGGAGATCGTGGCTGGATCGAAGTCGTGTGAAGTGCCGGAGCGCGCGGAAGCAGGCGGAATCAGGCCATTGAGCGCTCCGGGCGCGGTGGTGCCCGCCGGCGGGCGGCCGCTGATCATCACCGAGGACCCGCTGCTGCTCGACGATCTGCTGCGGCTGTGCGCGGCTGCGGGCGCCGAGCCGCATGTGCACCATGCGGTGCCGGAGCAAAGCGGAGGCGGTGGTGGCGGAAGCGGCGGCAGGGGTGAAAGCGCCTCCGGGAACGCCTTGGAGGCGGCCGGAAGCGTCGGATGGGAGTCTGCGCCGCTCGTGCTCGTCGGGGACGACGCCGCCCGCCGGGTGCGCGGTGCCCCGCGCCGTGGCGGGGTGCTGCTCGTCGGCAGGGATCTCGACGACCCCCTGGTGTGGCAGCGGGCGGTGGAGATCGGCGCCGAGGAGGTGCTCCGGCTGCCCGACGCGGAGAGCCGGCTCGTCGACCGCATCGCCGATGTGGTGGAAGGAGCCGGGAAACCCGCCCTCGCCGTCGGGGTGATCGGCGGCAGCGGCGGGGCCGGAGCCTCCACCCTCGCCTGCGCACTCGCCCTGCGGGCCGCCCGCGCCGGGGAGCGGACCATCCTCATCGACGGTGACCCCCTCGGCGGCGGCATGGATGTGCTGCTCGGCGGCGAGAGCGCCGAAGGGCTGCGCTGGCCGGACTTCGCGGGCTCCCGGGGCCGGGTGGGCGCCGGCGCGCTGGAGGAGTCCCTCCCGGAGCTGCATGCCCTCCGGGTGCTCAGCTGGGACCGCGGGGACCGGGTGGTGGTGCCGCCCGCGGCCATGCGCTCCGTGCTGGCCGCCGCGCGGCGCCGGGGCGGGGTCGTGGTGGTCGACCTGCCCCGGCGGGTGGACGAGGCCGTGGCAGAGGCCCTGGCGCAGCTGGACCTGGTGCTGATGGTGGTGCCGGGCGAGTTGCGGGCCGTGGCCGCCGCGGGGCGCGTCGCGGCCGGGGTGCGGATGGTGGCCCGGGATGTCCGCGTGGTCGTACGGGGCCGCTGTCCGGGCGGGCTCGACGCCGAGTCGGTGGCCGGGCTGCTGGGGGTGCCGCTGGCCGGCGAGGTGCCGGTCGAGGTGGGGCTGCCGGGGCGGGTCGCCGAGGGGGAACCGCCGGGCGGGCAGGGGCGGGGCGCGCTGGCCCGGTTCTGCGACGGCTTCTGGCGGCGGGCGCTCGGTCCCGCCCAGGGGGTGGCGGCATGAGCGCCGTGCTCCTGGACGCGGTGCGGCAGCGGCTCGCCGAGAGCGGGGCGGAGCCGACCCCGGCCCGGGTGGCGGCGGCCCTGCGGGCGCAGGGCCGGCTGCTCGGTGACGCGGAAGTGCTGGGTGTGGCGGCCGAGTTACGGTCCGAACTGGTCGGCGCCGGCCCGCTGGAGGCGCTGCTCTCCGATCCGGAGGTCACCGATGTCCTCGTGGCCGCCCCGGACCGGGTGTGGGTGGACCGCGGCGGCGGGCTGGAACTGACCGGGGTGACGTTCGCTGACACCGATGCCGTGCGCAGGCTCGCCCAGCGGCTGGCGGCCGTCGCGGGCCGGCGCCTGGACGACGCCCGGCCCTGGGTGGACGCCCGGATGCCGGACGGCACCCGGCTGCATGCCGTACTGCCGCCGGTGGCGGTGGGCTCGGCCTGTCTGTCGCTGCGGGTGGTCCGGCCGCGGGCGTTCACGCTGGAGGAGCTGGTCGAGGCGGGCACGCTGCCGCCCGGCGGTCAGGCGCTGCTCCGGGACATGGTCGAGGCCCGGCTGTCGTTCCTCGTCTCCGGCGGGACCGGCACAGGCAAGACCACCCTGCTCAGTGCCCTGTTGGGGCTGGTCGGCCCCGGCGAGCGGATCGTCCTCGCCGAGGATTCGGCCGAGTTGCGGCCCGACCATCCGCATGTGGTCCGGCTGGAGACCCGACCGGCCAACCAGGAGGGGGCGGGTCTGGTCACCCTCGCGGATCTGGTCCGGCAGGCGCTGCGGATGAGGCCGGACCGGCTCGTCGTCGGCGAGGTCCGGGGCGCCGAAGTGGCCGATCTCCTGGCGGCTTTGAACACGGGCCACGAAGGGGGCTGCGGCACGGTCCATGCGAATGCGGCGGCGCATGTGCCGGCCCGCCTGGAGGCGCTCGGGACGGCCGCCGGGCTCGACCGGGCCGCCCTGCACAGCCAGTTGGCGGCCGCGCTGACCCTGGTGGTCCATCTGGTCCGGGACCGGGCCGGGCGGCGCCGGGTGGCCGAGGTGCATGTGCTGGAACGGGACGCCGCCGGGCTGGTGGTCACCGTACCGGCGCTGCGCTGGTCCGCCCGGGGGTTCGCGCGGGAGCGGGGCTGGGAGCGGCTGCGTCCGCTGCTGCGGGGTGCGCGGTGAACGGCGCGGCCGCGGTGCCGGTGCCGCTGTTCGCCGGGGTGCTGTGCGCCGGGACGGCCGCCTGGGCCCTGGCCGGGGGAGACCGGGTGTCCCGGCGGGCCCGGGTGGTGCTGGCCGGGGTGGGGCCCGTGGTGCCAAGCGGTCCACTGCGCCGCGAGCGGCTGGTGATCGCCGTACGGGTGCGGGCCGCGCGCTGGCGGGAGTGGTCCTGCCTCGGGGCCGGGCTCGTGGTCGCGCTGCTGGGCGGGTCGGTGATCCCGCTGGTGGTGGGTGCGGCCGCGGTGCCGGTGGTGCGGCGGTGGCTGCGGGTCCGGCAGCGGGAGCGGGAGCGCAGTGCACGGGCCGCCGAGGTGATCGCGCTGTGCGGGGCGGCGGTGGGCGAGCTCCGGTCGGGGGCCCAGCCCGGGCAGGCGCTGACTGCGGCGATGCGGCGGACGGCCGCGGGCCCCGGTGGGCCGGGCGCGGCGGAGGCGGGGGTGCTGGCTGCCGCGGCGTTCGGCGGGGACGTTCCGACGGCGTTGCGGCAGGCGTCACGCGAGCCCGGAGCGGAAGGGCTGGGCGGGATGGCCGCCTGCTGGCGGATCTCGGTGGACGGAGGCGCGGGGCTCGCTGCCGGACTGGACCGGCTGGAGGGGGCGTTACGGGCCGAGCGGGACCGGCAGGAGTCGCTGCGGGCCCAGCTGGCGGGGGCCAGATCGACGACGGCGGTGCTCGCCCTGCTGCCGCTGGTCGGCCTGCTGATCGGCACCGGGCTCGGAGCGGATCCGCTCCACGTGCTGCTGCACAGCCCGGTCGGGTGGGGCTGTCTGTTGGCGGGCGGGGTGCTGGAGGCGCTGGGGCTGCTGTGGTGCCGGCGGATCGTACGGGCGGGGGAGCGGTGATGGGGGGCTTCGTGATCCACAGGCTGGGGATGGCGTTGTGCGTCGCGGTGGCGGTGCTGTGCACGGCCTCGGTGGTGGCGGCGCAGGTCCGGGCGCGGGCGGCCCGACGCAGGATCGCCGTGCTGCTGTCGGCGGAACCGGAGCGGCGGGCGCCGGTCATCGGATCCGCGATACGGGCGGCGGTGGCCGCGTGGGCCGGCCCGGCCGGGGCGCTGCTGGCGGTCTGGGTGCTGGTCGGCGGGTTGCCGGGGGTGCTGGCCGGCTGCGGTGCGGCGATCGGGGTGTGGCGCTTGCTGCGGCGGGCGCGGCCGTCGGCCGGGGTGGATCCGCAGGAGGTGGAGCGTCAGCTGCCGTTCGCAGCGGATCTGTTGGCCGCCTGCCTGGCGGCCGGTGCGGCGCCTGTGGAGGCAGCGGAGGTGGTGGGCGAGTCGCTGGGCGGCCCGGTGGGCGAGCGGTTGGCGCTGGCCGGGGCGGAGCTTCGGCTCGGCGGCGAACCGGGGGACGCGTGGGGGAGGTTGGCGGAGATACCGGGCGCCCGGGCGCTCGCGGAATGCCTGGAGCGCGCCGCCCGGACGGGGGCCCCGGCAGCGGAGCCGGTCTCCCGGCTGGCGACGGCGCTCCGGGAGGACAGGGCCCGACAGGCCGGCGCCCGCGCCCAGCGGGCGGCGGTGCTCGTCACCGCTCCGGTGGGGCTGTGTTTCCTCCCTGCGTTTCTCGCGGTCGGAGTGGCCCCGGTGGTGATCGGAATGGCCTCCGGTCTCCTCGCGGGCACCTGAAGTCACTGCATGAACTCAAGCCTCAACTCCGAGCCTGAAATCACAACTGAGATCACGTCGAGAACGAAAAACAACGGGAGGTCGTCATGAGGATCATCTGGTTGCGCCTGCGGTCCGCGCTGAGCGGTCGGGCGAACGATGCGGGGATGTCCACTTCCGAATACGCCATGGGCACGATCGCGGCCTGTGCATTCGCGGCCGTTCTGTACAAGGTGGTGACGAGCGAGGTGGTCTCCACGGCACTTCAGTCGACCATCGGAAAGGCACTCGATGTGCCGTTCTGAGGAAAAACGCCGGGGAGCGGGCGACCGGGGATATGTGACGGCGGAGGCCGCCCTGGTGATCCCCGCGCTGGTGCTGTTCGCGGCCCTGCTCGTGTGGGCGCTGATGGCGGCGGCCGCGCAGATCCGGTGTGTGGACGCGGCCCGGGTGGGAGCCCGGGCGGCGGCCCGGTCGGAGCCGCCGGGCGTGGCGGTGGCGGCGGCCCGGTCGGCCGCCCCGCCGGGGGCGGAGGTCGGGGTGGAGCGCGAGGGGGACCTGTGGCGGGTCCGGGTCGCGGCTCCGGCGCCGGGCCCGGGCGGGCTGCCGGTGCGGCTCGGGGCGCAGGCGGTGGCTCTGGCCGAGGACAGTGTGGGGCCGCCGCCATGAGCCGGGACCGGGGTTCGGCGACGGTGTGGGCCGCGCTGGTGGCGACGGTGCTGGGGGCGGTCTTCGGCGGTGTGCTGCTGCTCGGCCAGGCCGTCGTCGCCCGTCACCGCGCGGCAGCCGCGGCCGATCTGGCGGCCCTCGCGGCGGCGGCGACCTGGACCCACGGGCCGGAGGCCGCCTGCGCCGCAGCCCGCCGGGTCGCCGGGGCCCAGAGCGCGGCCGTGACCGGCTGCACCGTCCAGGGCGAGGTGGCCGAGGTGACGGCCCGCCCCGCAACGGGCCCGTTCGCCCCGACGATCAGTGCCCGGGCGGGACCGCCCCTGCCCGCCTCCGACGGAGGACCGGCCTCTGACCGTGGACCGGCCTCTGACCGTGGACCGGCCTCTGACCGTGGACCGGCCTCTGACCGTGGACCGGCCTCTGACCGTGGACCGGCCTCTGACCGTGGACCGGCCTCTGACCGTGGACCCGCA
>NZ_JBVIGX010000021.1:0-60584 GCF_055570595.1 Streptomyces sp. NPDC031132 | reverse complement strand
CGGCCTCTGACCGAGGACCCGCCTCTGACCGAGGACCCGCCTCCGACCGAGGACCGGCCGCCGTACGAGCCCTGGCAAGCCCTCACGGGGCCCAGTACCGCCGGGGGGCTCAGGAGGCCGCGGACCGGGCGCCGTACGAGCTCCGGCAGGCCTTCCGGGGCCGGCCTAGCCGGGGGGCTCGGAGGGCGGGGCCTGTGCGAGGAGGCGGGTGAGCAGGCGGATCGCGCCGCGTTTGTGGAGGGGGTCGTTGCCGTTGCCGCACTTGGGGGACTGGATGCAGGAGGGGCAGCCCGCCTCGCACTCGCAGGCCGCGATCGCGTCGCGGGTCGCCGTCAGCCAGGCGCGGGCCGTGTGGAAGGCGCGCTCCGCGAAGCCGGCGCCGCCGGGGTGGCCGTCGTAGACGAACACGGTCGGGAGGAGGGTGTCGGGATGCAGCGGGACGGAGACCCCGCCGATGTCCCAGCGGTCGCAGGTGGCGAACAGCGGCAGCAGGCCGATGGAGGCGTGTTCGGCGGCGTGCAGGGCGCCGCCGAGGATCTCCGGGTTGATCCGGGCCTCGTCGAGCTGGTCCTCGGTCACGGTCCACCACACGGCCCGGGTGCGCAGGGTGCGGGGCGGCAGGTCCAGCTTGGCCTCGCCGAGAACCTCGCCGGTGATCAGTTTGCGGCGCAGGTACGAGACGACCTGGTTGGTCACCTCGACCGAGCCGAAGCAGAGCCGGGCCGGACCCCAGGGGATCTCGGTCTCGGTCTCCAGGACGGAGATGGAGGTGGTGTCGCGGGCGGTGGTGGAGAACGGCGGGCTGGACTCCTCGACCAACGCGACCGAATCCTCCAGGTCCAGGTGCTTCACGAGATAGGTGCGGCCCTGGTGGAGGTGGACGGCCCCGTCGTGGACGGCGGTGTGGGCGGCCGACTCGTCGACGGTGCCCAGCAGGCGCCCGGTGGCCGCCTCGACGATCTGCACCGGGCGGCCGCCCCCGCCCCGGATGTCGGTCAGGTCCGAGGCGCGCTCCCGGCGGGTCCAGTGCCAGCCCGTGGCCCGCCGGCGCAGCAGCTTCGCCGCCTCCAACTGCGGGATCAGCTCCCGGGCCGCCGGGCCGAACAGGGCGAGGTCGGCCTCCGTCAGCGGGATCTCGGCGGCGGCCGCGCACAGGTGCGGGGCCAGGACGTACGGGTTGTCCGGGTCGAGGACCGTGGCCTCCACCGGTTGGCGGAACAGGGCCTCCGGATGGTGGACCAGATACGTGTCCAGGGGGTCGTCCCGGGCGATCAGCACGGCCAGGGCGCCCTGCCCCGAGCGCCCGGCGCGGCCCGCCTGCTGCCACAGGGAGGCCCGGGTGCCCGGGTACCCGGTGATCAGGACGGCATCCAGGCCCGAGACGTCCACGCCCAGCTCCAGGGCCGTGGTGGCGGCCAGGCCGAGCAGCTCGCCGGAGTGCAGGGCCCGCTCCAGGGCCCGGCGCTCCTCGGGCAGGTAGCCGCCCCGGTAGGCCGCGACACGCCCGGGCAGCGACCGGTCCACCTCGGCGAGCCGCTCCTGGGCGATCACCGAGATCAGCTCCGCGCCACGCCGGGAGCGGACGAAGGCGACCGTACGGACCCCCTGGACGACCAGGTCGGTCAGCAGGTCGGCGGTCTCGGCCGTGGCGGTGCGGCGTACCGGGGCGCCCTTCTCGCCCCGCAGATCGGTCAGCGGCGGCTCCCACAGGGCGAAGACCACCTCGCCGCGCGGGGAGGCGTCGTCGGCGACCTCGGTGACCGGGATGCCGGTCAGCCGGGACGCCGCGGCCGCCGGGTCGCTCGCGGTGGCCGAGGCCAGCAGGAAGACCGGATCGGCGCCGTAGCGGGCGCACAGCCGCCGCAGCCGGCGCAGCACCTGGGCGACGTGGGAGCCGAATACGCCCCGGTAGGTGTGGCACTCGTCGATGACCACGTAGCGCAGGGAGCGCAGGAAGGAGGACCAGCGGGGATGGGCGGGCAGGATCCCCCGGTGGAGCATGTCGGGGTTGGTGAGGACGTAATTCGCGTACTGGCGCACCCATTCGCGTTCTTCGACCGGCGTGTCGCCGTCGTAGACCGCGGGCCGGACGGCGTTGCCCAGGGGCGCGGCCAGCGAGCGCACGGCGCGCCGCTGGTCGGCTGCCAGAGCCTTGGTCGGGGCCAGGTAGAGGGCGGTCGCACCCCGCCCGTTCGGCGCTTCCGCGCCGTCCGCGAGGGCGGACAGCACGGGCGCGAGGTACGCCAGCGACTTGCCCGAGGCGGTTCCGGTGGCGACGACCACCGACTCGCCGTCCAGGGCGTGCTCGGCCGCCGCGGCCTGGTGTTCCCACGGATGGTCGATCCCCGCGGCCTGAATTGCGGCTACGACATCCGTTCGGATGCGGTCGGGCCAGACTGCATGACGACCCTCCCGAGGGGGCAAGTGCTCCGTATGGGTGATGCGCGCAGCTCGAGAAGGCCCCCGTGAGAGGCGGTCCAGAACCGTGCCGGGGGTGGGTCGTGGGTCCTCGGGTGCCGTGGGCCGACCGGGACGGTGAGTATTGGCCATTGGAAGCGAGTGTGTCACCGGCGTGCGGGACAATGGTCCGAAGGCGTCGTGCGCGCCTGCCGGTAAGTGATTGAATGCCATCGCGGCAGCCAATCCCTCCCCTGCCTACGGGTGGGGAGGCCCCTGGGGGGCGCCGCTCGATAGCAAGGTGCTGGAGGATCCGTGGACCTGTCCCTGTCGACTCGCACTGTCGGCGACCGCACGGTCGTGGAGGTCGGTGGCGAGATTGATGTGTATACCGCGCCCAAGCTGCGCGAGCAGTTGGTCGAGTTGGTGAACGACGGCAGCTACCACCTGGTTGTCGACATGGAGCGAGTGGACTTCCTCGACTCCACCGGGCTTGGTGTGCTCGTGGGAGGTCTCAAGCGCGTTCGTGCGCACGAGGGCTCGCTGCGGCTGGTGTGCAATCAGGAGCGCATCCTGAAGATCTTCCGCATCACCGGTCTGACCAAGGTGTTCCCGATCCACACGACGGTGGAAGACGCCGTCGCCGCCACCGACTGACGGCTCACCGTCCGCGGCGCCGCAGGGCGCCGCGGAGGGAGCCGAACAGGAGCGGGGGCGCGGGCCGAAGCGGTCCGGGCCCCTGTAAGGCACGCCCGTAGTCCGAGGGGGACGCGCATGGCCATCGTTGAACTGCGCTTCAGCGCCCAGCCCGAACACGTCCGGACGGCCCGCCTGGTCGCGGCCGCCGTGGCACGGCGGGCCGGCGTGGACGAAGCCGTGCTCGACGAGGTCCGCCTCGCCGTGGGCGAAGCCTGCTCGCGCGCCGTCGGTCTGCATCTCAACAACGGGCTGACCGCGCCCGTCCGGGTGATCCTGACCGAGGAGGAGAAGCTGTTCTCCATCGAGGTCGGCGACGAGGTGCCCGGACCGGCCGGCGGCCCGACGGGCGCCGTGCCCGGCCTCGACGCGGCCCTGGACCCGGACACCGACACCGAGGACGAGATGGGTCTCGCGGTGATCAGCGGGCTCGTCGACGACGTCGAGGTGACGAGCGGGGAGTCGGGCGGGACCATCCGGATGAGCTGGCCGGTGTCCGGCGGCGCGTCCGATCTTCCGTAGCCCGGCCGTCCCGCGGCCCTCCGTCGCTCTGCGGTCCCGCAGACCGCAGCCGGTGCGGAGATTCTTCTGATCTTAATCAAGGCCCTGCTGAGCAGGGCCTTTTTTCATACCCCCAGGCATTTCCTAGATCAATGACCGGGCGTCAATGCCTTTGCCCCATTACCTCTTTCGGGGGTAATGGAGTGACGCGATCTATTGCTGAGGAGCGAGAGCAGGCCAATTCCGTTTCCCGCGCACTGTTTTGATCGGGAAGAGCTCCCTACAATCCGTCCACATCTTGAGCTCATCACGTCAAGGAGGACGAATGACGGGGCTCTTCACCCCCAACGCGCCGGTCGGAAACTCTGATCTGGCAGCCGCAGTACTCACCGATGACAATCGGCTCATCGTGATGGTGATCGCGGCCGTGGCACTTGCCGCACTCGTCGTGGCACAGATCCTGGTCCGCCAGGTCCTCGCCGCGGACGAGGGCACCGACAGCATGAAGAAAATCGCCGCAGCCGTCCAGGAAGGCGCCAACGCCTACCTCGGCCGGCAGCTGCGCACCCTCGGGATCTTCGCGGTCGTCGTGTTCTTCCTGCTCTTCCTGCTGCCCGCCGACGACTGGACCCAGCGGGCGGGACGTTCCGCCTTCTTCCTCGTGGGCGCCATCTTCTCGGCGGCCACCGGCTACATCGGCATGCGGCTGGCGGTGCGCGCCAACGTCCGCGTCGCCGCCGCCGCACGCGAGGCCACCCCCGCCGAGGGCGAGCCCGCAAAGGACCTCACCGACGTCGCCCACAAGGCCATGCGGATCGCCTTCCGCACCGGCGGCGTCGTCGGCATGTTCACCGTCGGCCTCGGCCTCCTCGGCGCTTCCTGCGTCGTCCTGGTCTACGCCGCCGACGCCCCCAAGGTCCTGGAGGGCTTCGGCCTCGGCGCCGCCCTGATCGCGATGTTCATGCGCGTCGGCGGCGGCATCTTCACCAAGGCCGCCGACGTCGGCGCCGACCTGGTCGGCAAGGTCGAGCAGGGCATTCCGGAGGACGACCCGCGCAATGCCGCGACCATCGCCGACAACGTGGGCGACAACGTCGGCGACTGCGCCGGTATGGCGGCCGACCTCTTCGAGTCCTACGCCGTCACCCTCGTGGCCGCGCTCATCCTCGGCAAGGCCGCCTTCGGCGACCTGGGTCTGGCCTTCCCGCTGATCGTCCCCGCGATCGGCGTCATCACCGCCATGATCGGCATCTTCGCGGTCTCCCCGCGCCGCGCCGACCGCAGCGGAATGACCGCCATCAACCGCGGCTTCTTCATCTCCGCGGTGATCTCGCTGGTGCTGGTCGCCGTCGCCGTCTTCGTGTACCTGCCGGCGAGCTACAAGGACCTGGTCGGCGTCGAGGACGCCTCGATCACCAGCCACTCCGGTGACCCGCGCATCCTGGCCCTCGTCGCCGTCGCCATCGGCATCGTGCTCGCGGCCCTGATCCAGCAGCTGACCGGGTACTTCACCGAGACCAACCGCCGTCCCGTCCGGGACATCGGCAAGTCCTCCCTGACCGGCGCGGCCACCGTCGTCCTCGCCGGCATCTCCGTCGGCCTGGAGTCCGCCGTCTACACGGCGCTGCTCATCGGCCTCGGCGTGTACGGGGCGTTCCTGCTCGGCGGTACGTCGATCATGCTGGCGCTCTTCGCGGTGGCCCTGGCCGGCACCGGCCTGCTCACCACCGTCGGCGTCATCGTCGCCATGGACACCTTCGGGCCCGTCTCCGACAACGCCCAGGGCATCGCCGAGATGTCCGGCGACGTCGAGGGCGCCGGTGCGCAGGTCCTGACCGACCTGGACGCCGTCGGCAACACCACCAAGGCCATCACCAAGGGCATCGCGATCGCCACCGCCGTGCTCGCCGCGGCCGCGCTGTTCGGCTCGTACAACGACGCCATCGCCAATGCCGTCAAGCAGGTCGGAGCCAAGGCCGGGGAGATGAACCTCAGCCTGGACATCGCCCAGCCCAACAACCTGGTCGGCCTGATCCTGGGCGCGGCGGTCGTGTTCCTGTTCTCCGGCCTCGCCATCAACGCCGTCTCCCGCTCCGCGGGCGCCGTCGTCTACGAGGTGCGCCGCCAGTTCCGCGAGCACCCCGGGATCATGGACTACACCGAGAAGCCCGAGTACGGGCGCGTCGTGGACATCTGCACCAAGGACGCGCTGCGCGAACTCGCCACGCCCGGCCTGCTCGCCGTCCTCACCCCGATCGCCGTCGGGTTCTCGCTCGGCGTCGGCGCGCTCGGCTCGTTCCTCGCGGGCGCCATCGGCACCGGCACCCTCATGGCCGTCTTCCTCGCCAACTCCGGTGGCGCGTGGGACAACGCCAAGAAGCTCGTCGAGGACGGCCACCACGGCGGCAAGGGCAGCGAGGCCCACGCCGCGACCGTCATCGGCGACACCGTCGGCGACCCGTTCAAGGACACCGCGGGCCCCGCGATCAACCCGTTGCTCAAGGTCATGAACCTGGTGGCGCTGCTGATCGCCCCTGCGGTCGTGCAGTTCAGCTACGGCGCCGACACGAGCGCGACCGTGCGCGCGATCGTCGCCGTCGTCGCCATCGCCGTCATCATCGGCGCGGTGTACATCTCCAAGCGCCGCGGCATCGCCGTCGGCGACGAGGGCGACGGCTCGGCACCCGCCGAGCGGGTGGCCCAGCAGGCCGATCCCGCGGTGGTCTCCTGACCCGACGGGTGATCCGGGGGGCGACCCCCGGAGCAGCCGGAGGGCCGACCGGCCCGAGGACTCGAAGGTACGCCCGAACGGCGGACAGGCGGCGCGGACTGACGCGCCGTCTGTCCGCCTTTCTGCGTGCCCGGATGGCGGGCGTGTATCTTCCGGGCCGAGAGCCTTCGAAGGGACCAATCCGGTGAACAAGAAGTTTGCGGCCGCAGTGTCCGGCGGTGCGGTACTGATGCTCGTGCTGTCCGGCTGCGGCGGCGATGAGACGGACGACAAGGCCAACGCCTGGGCCAAGAAGGTTTGCGACAAGTGGCAGCCCGAGCTGAAGAAGATCGAGACCGCCAACACCGACATCAAGCGCGTGGCCACCCAGAGCAGCAAGCCCGACGAGGTGAAGACGACCGACTCGGCGGCGTTCGGGACGATGTCCGAGTCGTACAAGGCGATGGGTACCGCCCTGCAGGCGGCGGGAGTTCCGCCGGTCAAGGACGGCCAGACGACCCAGGCCACGGCCATCAAGGGCTTCGAGGACTCGTCCAAGGGCTACGCCGACCTGAAGGCGAAGATGGACAGCCTGGACCCGCAGGACCAGACCAAGTTCGCCGCAGGACTCAAGGAGGTGGCCGGTGGACTCGACGCGGCCACCCAGGGTGGCAAGGACGCGCTCAGCACGCTCAAGTCCGGTGGCCTGGACAACGCGATGAACAGCCAGAAGGGCTGCCAGGTCGCGGCGCCGACGCCGTCGCCGGCGAAGTGAGGTAGCAGGCTAGGACGGGCAGTACGCAGGCCAGGACGGGCAGTACGCAGGCCAGGGTGGGCAGTACGCAGGCCAGGGCGGCCGGGTTCGAGGAACCCGGCCGCCCTGCTCCGTGCCGGGCCACCGGCCGCGCGGGGCACGCATCTGCGGCGCCAGCCGACACAATGGACCGGTGAGTACCACCAGCCTTCCCTCGCCCGACCGCGCCGCCGAGCTCCGCACGGCCCTGCTCGCCGCCGGTTTCACCGCCGACGGCCTGCTCGACCTGCTCGGCGCCCCCGCCTACGCCGCGCTGGCCCGCAGTGAGACGGTCCCCGCCCTGCGCGCCACCCGCGGCAGCGGCGAGGGCGCGCTCGCGAGCCTGGTCCGGCTGTTCCTGCTCCAGCAGCCGGAGCCGTACGTGCACGCCGCCGAGGCGCTGCCCGTCGAAGCCGCCCTGGCCGACGGCTGGCTGCGCCGGGAGGGCGACGAGGTGCACGCCACCGTCGACGTGCGCCCGTACGGCGGCCCCGACGGCGAGGACTGGTTCATCGTCTCCGACCTCGGCTGCGCCGTCGGCGGGGCCGGCGGGATCGGAAGCCGCGAGGAGGGTGTGGTCCTCGGCGTCGGCGGGGCCTCCACCACCCTGGCCGGGATCACCGTCCGCACCCCGGTCGCCACCGCCCTCGACCTCGGCACCGGATCCGGCATCCAGGCGCTGCACGCCGCCCAGCACGCCACCCGGGTCACCGCCACCGACGTCAACCCCCGGGCCCTGGAGTTCACCCGGCTGACCCTGGCGCTGTCCGGGGCCCAGGAAGCCGAGCTGCTCCTCGGGTCGCTGTTCGCCCCGGTCGGCGACGCCACGTACGACCTGATCGTGTCGAATCCGCCGTTCGTGATCTCCCCCGGCGCGCGGCTGACGTACCGCGACGGCGGGATGGGCGGCGACGACCTGTGCCGCACCCTCGTCCAGGAGGCCGGGGCGCACCTCAACCCGGGCGGGTACGCGCAGTTCCTCGGCAACTGGCAGCACGTGGAGGGCGAGGACTGGCACGACCGGGTCCGCGCCTGGGTGCCGCGCGGCTGCGACGCGTGGATCGTGCAGCGTGATGTGCAGGACGTCACGCAGTACGCGGAGCTGTGGCTGCGCGACGCGGGCGACCACCGCACCGACCCCGCCGAGTACGCGCGCCGGTACGAGGACTGGCTGGACGAGTTCGAGGCCCGCAAGACCAAGGCCGTCGGCTTCGGCTGGATCACGCTGCGCCGCAGCGACGCGGCGGAGCCGTCGATCGTGGTCGAGGAGTGGCCGCACTCGGTGGAGCAGCCGCTCGGCGACGCCGTGGTGGCCCACTTCGCCCGGCAGGACTACCTGCGGGACCACGACGACGCGGCCCTGCTGGAGGCCCGCTTCGTCCTGGCGGAGGAGATCGTCCAGGAGCAGGTCGGCGCGCCCGGCGCGGAGGACCCCGAGCACGTGGTGCTGCGGCAGAACCGCGGGATGCGGCGCGCGACCAAGGTCGACACGGTCGGCGCGGGCTTCGCCGGAGTGTGCGACGGCTCACTCACGGCGGGCCGGATCCTGGACGCGATCGCACACCTGGTGCAGGAGGATCCCGTCGTCCTGCGGGACCGGACTCCGGGGTCGATCCGGATGCTGGTCGAGCAGGGATTCCTGGAGCCGGCGGACGGCTGACCGGCCTCCCGGCGGCGCGGCCGCGGCCCGTCGCCGGCGGTGGCCCGGCCGTGGCCGGATCCCTGATGTAACCAGGGGTTCGCGCGCCGTTTACCGCCGGCTGGCAGGCTCCCGTGCAGGGGGACGGCCAGGGGCCTGAGGGGGCGGTCCGGGGAGATCCGTAGGAGACCGCGAAGGTGCTCGGAGGGTAAGGGGGGAACGGCATGGAGGGCGGTCCGGCGGTCTTCGCGGCGACCGTGTTCCTGCTGTTCGGGGCGGCTCTGCTGGGCTGGACGGGGGCGCGTGCCCTGCGCCGCGCGCCGGTGGCCGAAGGTGTGCGCCCCGCCGTCGCCGTACCGCTGGCGCTGCTCGTGTCCGGGGTGTCCTTGGCGCTCGGCCTCTGGTGTCTCGCGCGGCTCTGATCACCGGCCGCGTGACGGACTGATCCCTGCTGATGACCGGCTGATCACCGGCGCGCCGACGGGCCCGGATCCTCTTCGGAAACAGGACGTCAGGCGGGGTGCGAGGGCGGGGCCAGACGGCCCCCTGGCCACTCGGCCCGGTGATCGCGACGGGTCCGGCGCGGTATCCGGGCGGCAGAAATGGCACTTGTCGGGTTACCGTTCGAGTGGCCGTTGCGGGCTTCTGCCGTTTGACACGGGGGCGGGTTGTACCGTCACACTCCGCAGCGTCGCCGTACCGCGACCGAGTGCCGACCGGAGAGAAGAGCCAAGTTGTCCCCGACTAGCGAGACCGCAAAGGGCGGCCGCCGACTCGTCATCGTCGAGTCCCCAGCCAAGGCGAAGACGATCAAGGGCTACCTCGGCCCCGGATACGTCGTCGAGGCGAGCGTCGGGCACATCCGCGACCTCCCCAGCGGCGCGGCCGAGGTTCCCGACAAGTACACGGGCGAGGTCCGCCGCCTCGGTGTGGACGTCGAGCACGACTTCGCGCCGATCTACGTGGTCAACGCGGACAAGAAGGCCCAGGTCAGGAAGCTCAAGGAGCTGCTGGCCGAGTCCGACGAACTCTTCCTCGCCACCGATGAGGACCGCGAGGGCGAAGCCATCGCGTGGCACCTGCAGGAAGTCCTCAAGCCCAAGGTCCCCGTCCACCGGATGGTCTTCCACGAGATCACCAAGGACGCGATCCGCGACGCCGTCGCCAACCCGCGCGAGCTGAACCAGCGCATGGTCGACGCCCAGGAGACCCGCCGCATCCTCGACCGCCTCTACGGCTACGAGGTCTCGCCGGTCCTGTGGAAGAAGGTCATGCCGAAGCTGTCGGCGGGCCGCGTGCAGTCGGTGGCCACCCGCCTCGTCGTCGAGCGGGAGCGCGAGCGCATCGCCTTCCGCTCCGCCGAGTACTGGGACCTGACCGGAACCTTCTCCACCGGGCGGGCCGGTGACGCCTCCGACCCGTCGACGCTGGTCGCCCGCCTGAACACGGTGGACGGCAAGCGCGTCGCGCAGGGCCGCGACTTCGGTTCGAACGGGCAGCTCAAGAGCGAGGTACTGCACCTCGACGAGGCCAATGCCCGGGCGCTGGCCGCCGCGCTGGCGGACACCTCGTTCGCGGTCCGGTCGGTCGAGTCCAAGCCGTACCGCCGCTCCCCGTACGCCCCGTTCCGTACGACGACGCTCCAGCAGGAGGCCTCGCGCAAGCTCGGCTTCGGTGCGAAGGCGACGATGCAGGTGGCGCAGAAGCTGTACGAGAACGGCTTCATCACCTACATGCGTACGGACTCCACCACGCTCTCCGACACCGCGGTGTCGGCGGCGCGGGCGCAGGTCACGCAGCTCTACGGGGCCGACTACCTGCCGGAGAAGCCGCGCGTCTACGCCGGCAAGGTCAAGAACGCGCAGGAGGCGCACGAGGCGATCCGCCCCTCGGGTGATCGTTTCCGCACCCCGGCCGAGACGGGCCTGACCGGCGACCAGTTCCGCCTGTACGAGCTGATCTGGAAGCGGACCGTCGCCTCCCAGATGAAGGACGCGGTCGGCAACTCGGTCACCGTCAAGATCGGCGGACGGGCGTCGGACGGCCGGGACGCCGAGTTCACCGCGTCCGGCAAGACGATCACCTTCCACGGGTTCATGAAGGCGTACGTCGAGGGCGCGGACGATCCGAACGCCGAGCTCGACGACCGCGAGAAGCGGCTCCCGCAGGTCGCGGAGGGCGACGCGCTGTCGGCCGAAGAGATCACGGCGGACGGCCACTCCACCAAGCCGCCGGCGCGCTACACCGAGGCCTCGCTGGTCAAGGAGCTCGAGGAGCGGGAGATCGGCCGCCCGTCGACGTACGCGTCGATCATCGGCACGATCCTGGACCGCGGGTACGTCTTCAAGAAGGGCACGGCGCTCGTGCCGTCCTTCCTGTCGTTCGCCGTGGTGAACCTGCTCGAGACGCACTTCGGCCGGCTCGTCGACTACGACTTCACGGCCAAGATGGAGGACGACCTCGACCGCATCGCGCGGGGCGAGGCCCAGTCCGTGCCGTGGCTGAAGCGGTTCTACTTCGGCTCGGAGGACGCGACCGAGGTCGTGCCGGCCGACGGGGACCACCTCGGCGGCCTGAAGGAGCTGGTCACGGACCTCGGCGCGATCGACGCCCGGGAGATCTCCTCCTTCCCGGTCGGCGAGGGCATCGTGCTGCGCGTGGGCCGCTACGGGCCGTACGTCGAGCGCGGCGAGAAGGACGCGGAGGGCCACCAGCGGGCCGACGTGCCGGACGACCTCGCGCCGGACGAGCTGACGGTCGGGTACGCGGAGGAGCTGTTCGCGAAGCCGAGCGGCGAGTTCGAGCTGGGCAAGGACCCGGTGAGCGGGAACGAGATCGTCGCGAAGGACGGCCGCTACGGGCCGTACGTGACGGAGATCCTCCCCGAGGGCACCCCGAAGACCGGCAAGAACGCGGTGAAGCCGCGGACGGCGTCGCTGTTCAAGTCGATGAGCCTGGACACGGTTACGCTCGACGAGGCGCTGAAGCTGATGTCGCTGCCGCGCGTGGTGGGCGCGGACGCGGAGGGCGTGGAGATCACGGCCCAGAACGGCCGCTACGGCCCGTACCTGAAGAAGGGCACGGACTCGCGGTCGCTGGAGACCGAGGACCAGCTGTTCTCGATCACGCTGGACGAGGCCCTCGCCATCTACGCGCAGCCGAAGCAGCGCGGGCGGGCGGCGGCCAAGCCGCCGCTGAAGGAGCTGGGCACCGACCCGGTCAGCGAGAAGCCGGTCGTCGTCAAGGACGGCCGCTTCGGGCCGTACGTGACGGACGGCGAGACGAACGCGACGCTGCGGCGGGACGACGACGTCGAGACGATCACGCCGGAGCGGGGCTACGAGCTGCTCGCTGAGAAGCGGGCGAAGGGCCCGGCGAAGAAGACGGCGAAGAAGGCCCCGGCCAAGAAGGCGCCGGCGAAGAAGGCCACGGCGACGAAGACGGCTGCGGCGAAGAAGACGACGACGGCGAAGAAGGCCGTCGCGAAGAAGACGGTGGCCAAGAAGACGGCGACGAAGAAGACGGCCGCGGCCGCCCCCGCCCCGTCGGACGACTAGCCTCCGGCCACGAACGGACAGGGCCCGCGCCCAAGGCGCGGGCCCTGTCCGCGTTTCAGCCCCGCCGGCGTTTGAGGCGCGGGTCGGGGCCCTGGGGTCGGGCAGCGGGGTGGTGGGGAGAAGACCCGCAACCCGCACGGCTGGTCAGGGCCGTGGGACTGGGGCCGGGGTCACACCCGATGGTTGTCCACAGGGCTCCGCACCCGCCAAGCGCAGCGGATAGGCTGGGCGGATGACGCGAGCCGAGCAGCCAACGGTCGTGACCGCCCCCGCGAACCCCACCTACGACGAAGCCCTCGCCGCGGATTCCCGCGAGCGCGCGGTGCGCGCACTGCTGCGCACCCCCAGGCTGCGCCGGCTGTGGAGCGCCCAGCTGGTGAGCGGCATCGGCGATGCCCTCGCCCTGCTGGTGCTGGTGCTGCTGGCCTTCCAGGCGGCGGTCTCCGAGGAGACCTTCGGCAGCGGCTACCAGGGCTGGGCCCTCGTCGTCGCCGCCGTCTTCGGGGTCCGGATCCTCGCCACGCTGCTCTTCGGCGCCGTACTGCTCGGCCCGCTGGCCAAGCTCCTCGCGCCGAAGGAGGCCGGCGGCAAGCTCGACCGCCGCTGGACGATGGTCGGCGCCGACGGGGTCAGGCTCGGCCTGTTCGTCGTCGCCCCGCTCTGGCTCGACTGGATCCCGGCCCACGCGCTGACCGCGGTGCTGGCCACCGTCTTCGTCTCCGGCGTCGCCGAGCGGCTGTGGACCCTGGCCAAGGACAGTGCGGCTCCCGCCCTGCTGCCCTCGCCGCCGCCGGAGGGGGCGACCGTACGCCCGCTGCCGGACCACCTCGACGCGCTGCGCCGGCTGACCCTGCGGACGTCCTTCGCCGCGATGCCGGTCGCCGCCGCCGTGCTGCTCGCCGCGACCCTCGTCGGCAAGGTCCTCGGCCTCGGCGTGGACTGGTTCGCCGAGAACCAGGCCGCCCTCGGCTCGTACGTGGCCTCCGGCCTGTTCGCGGCGTCCGTCTCGCTGCTGCTCCCGCTGGTGCTGCCCGCGGCGAAGACCCCGCGTCCGCGTTCCCCGCTGGAGGGGCTGCGGGCCCCCAAGGCGGGGGACCGCCCGGAGAAGGGCCGCACGGGGGCTATCCCCCTGCTCGTCCTGGCCAGTGCCGCCGTCGCGGGAGCCGTGTCCAGTGCCGCCGCCGTGGCCGTCCTGCACGCCTTCGACCTGGGCGGCGGCCCCGCCACCTTCGCCCTGCTCGTCCTCGCCCTGCTCGGCGGTACCGCCGTCGGCATCCGCGCCACCCAGGCCGGCAAGGTGCTGCCCGCCCTCTCCCGGCGCCGACTGCTGGCCCTGGCCATCGCGGTGGCCGGGGTCGCGCTGCTGCTGACCGGGCTGGTCCCGGACACGGCGACCGTGCTGTTCCTGTCGCTGCTCGCCGGCACCGCCGCGGGCGTGGCCGCCAACACCGGGCACACCCTGCTCGACCAGGAGACCGAGGAGTTCCGCCGGGCCCGCGTCACCGAGCACCTGCAGGCCGTCGTGCGGGTGGCCGTGGGCGTCGGCGCCGTCCTCGCCCCGGTCCTGGCCGCGGCGATCGGCCCGCACCGACTGGCCGCCGGGGACGTCGTCTTCGCGCACGGCGGGGCCGCGTTCACCCTGATGCTGGTCGGCGCCCTGCTGCTGCCCGTCGGCGTGGTGGTGCTCGCCAAGGCCGACGACCGCAGCGGCGTACCGCTGCGCCGCGACCTGCGCGAGGCGCTGCGCGGCGGGGAGCCGGTGCAGGCCGCGTCCGACGCCGGGTTCTTCATCGCCCTGGAGGGCGGCGACGGCGCCGGCAAGTCCACCCAGGTCGAGGCGCTGGCCGACTGGATACGGGGCAAGGGCCACGAGGTCGTCGTGACCCGCGAGCCGGGGGCCACCCCGGTCGGCAAGCGGCTCCGCTCGATCCTGCTCGACGTCTCCTCGGCCGGGCTGTCGCACCGCGCCGAGGCGCTGCTGTACGCCGCCGACCGCGCGGAGCACGTGGACACCGTCGTCCGGCCCGCCCTGGAGCGCGGCGCGGTCGTCATCTCCGACCGCTACATCGACTCCTCGGTGGCCTACCAGGGCGCCGGTCGCGACCTGTCCCCGACCGAGATCGCCCGGATCTCGCGCTGGGCCACCGACGGGCTCGTACCCCACCTGACGGTGCTGCTCGACGTGTCGCCGGAGGCGGCGCGCGAGCGGTTCACGGAGGCCCCGGACCGGCTGGAGTCGGAGCCCGCCGAGTTCCACCAGCGGGTGCGGGCCGGCTTCCTGACGCTGGCCGCGTCCGACCCCGGGCGCTACCTGGTGGTCGACGCCGGCCAGGACCCGGAGTCCGTGACCACCGTCGTACGCCACCGTCTGGACCGGATGCTTCCGCTCTCGGAGGCCGAGGTGGCCGCCCAGGCCGAGGCCCGGCGCAAGGCCGAGGAGGACGCCCGGCGCAGGGCCGAGGAAGAGGCGGCGCGCAAGGCGGAGGAAGAGCGGCTGCGGGCCGAGGAGGAGGCCCGGCTGAAGGCCGAGGCCGAAGCCGCCCGGATCAAGGCCGAGGCCGAGGCCGCCCGCAGGGCGGAGGAGGAGCGGCTGCGCGCCGAGGAGGAGGCCCGCGCCCGGGCCGAGGCCGAGCGGCTGCGCGTGGAGGCCGAGGAGAAGGCCCGCGCGGCGGAGCGGGAGCGGCTGCGCAGGCAGGCGGAGGAAGAGGCCCGGCTGCGTGCCGAGGCCGAGGAGCGGCGGCTGGAGAAGCAGCGGCGGGCCGAGGAGGCCCTGCTCAGGGCCGAGGAGGCGCGCCGGCTGGCGGAGGCCTCGGCGGCCGCGGCGGCAGCGCAGGCCGCGGCGGCAGCCGCTTCGGCGGCGGCTTCGGCCCCTGCCGTGGCTCCGGCACCTGCGCCTTCCCCGGCACCGGCACCTGCGCCTTCCCCGGCACCGACCCCCACTCCCGAGGCGCGCGCCCCCAAGGTGGCGATGACCAAGGAGCCGCTCCCGGACGACGCGGTGACGGTGGAGACCCCGCTGGTCAAGCGGGTCGTCCAGCCGGACGACGTGACCCAGACGGTCCCCGTGCCGAAGGTCGACCCGGCGGCGGAGACCTCGGTGCTGCCCGCCGTCCCGCCGGCCGGCCAGGCCGACGAGACGGCGGTCCTGCCGCCCGTACGCCCGTCGTCCCGTACGAGCCCGCAGGCCGGTCAGGCTTCGGCCGGCCAGGCCCGCTCCGCCACGCGGCCGACGGCCCGGCGTCCGGAGGAGAGCCCGGCCGACCGGGTGCCGCCGGGCATCTTCCGGGACTCGGGCGACGACGTGACCCGCGAGCTCCCGCTGCTCGGCGACGACGGCGGCCCGAGTGCGCAGGGCCGGCAGAGTCAGCCGCCGCGGCCGAGCCGGCCGCGGCCCGCCTGGGCCGAGGAGACCCCGCTGGACGATCTGCCGACCCTGGCGGACGAGCTGCTGGGCCCGCGCCGGGACGACGAGGACGAAGAGGGCGGTCCGCGCCGCCGCCGCTGACGGGGGTTGTCAGTGGCGCACGCCACACTGGGGGCGGGCACAGCACGAGCGGTACGGACGGCCAAGGGAAGACGGCCGGTGAAAGGCGGTGGGCGGGATGCCCGTATGGGACGACCTGGTAGGACAGGAGCGGGTGCAGTCGCAGCTGGCCGCCGCCGCCCGTGACGCCGACGCCCTGGTCACCGCCGTCGGGGCCGGGACGCCGCCGCCCGCCGCATCCAAGATGACCCACGCCTGGCTGTTCACCGGGCCGCCCGGCTCCGGTCGGGCCACCGCCGCCCGTTCCTTCGCGGCCGCCCTGCAGTGCACCAGCCCCGACCGCGCCCTCGGGGGCGAGCCGGGCTGCGGGTTCTGCGACGGCTGCCACACCACCGTGGTCGGCACCCACGCCGATGTGGAGATCGTCCGTACCGACCTGCTGTCCATCGGTGTGAAGGAGACCCGCGAGCTGGTCCGCCGGGCGCAGCTCTCCCCGGCCGTGGGCCGCTGGCAGGTCATCGTCCTCGAGGATGCCGACCGGCTGACCGAGGGCGCGGGCAACGTGCTCCTCAAGGCCGTGGAGGAGCCCGCTCCGCGGACCGTCTGGCTGCTGTGCGCGCCTTCCCTCGAGGATGTGCTGCCCACCATCCGCTCCCGCTGCCGCCACCTGACCCTCCGTACGCCGCCCGTCTCCGCCGTCGCCGATGTGCTGGTCCGGCGCGACGGCATCGAGCCCGCCGTCGCCGCGGCCGCGGCGCGCGCGACCCAGGGCCACATCGGCCGGGCCCGCCGGCTCGCGCAGGACGAGGCCGCCCGGGCCCGCCGGGCCGCCGTGCTGAAGCTCCCGCTCCGCATCGACGACGTGGGCGGCTGCCTCAAGGCCGCCCAGGAGCTGGTCGACGCCGCCGCCGAGGACGCCAAGCAGGTCGCGGAAGAGGTGGACACCAAGGAGACCGAGGAGCTGAGGGCCGCGCTCGGCGCCGGGGCCGGCACCGGCGGCCGGATGCCACGCGGCACGGCGGGCGTGATGAAGGAGCTCGAGGACCGGCAGAAGCGCCGCCGCACCCGTACCCAGCGCGACACGCTCGACCTGGCGCTGACGGACCTCACCGGCTTCTACCGGGACGTCCTGGCCCTCCAGCTCGGCTCTTCGCTGGCGATCGCGAACGAGGAGATACGGCCCGACCTGGACCGGATCGCCCGCGCGTCCGGACCGGAGCGCACCCTGCGCCGGATCGAGGCGATCATCGCCTGCCGCGATGCCCTGGACCGCAACGTGGCCCCGCTCCTCGCAGTCGAGGCGATGACGATGTCCCTCCGCGCGGGCTGAGCCGCCTCGGACCGGGGCGGCCTCGCCTTCAACCGCCGTTGACCGTTTCACCCGTATGAGCGATCTGCCGAGGTGGGGCCGGGTACTGCGGGATCAGGGCGGGGCTGCGGTGCGCCGCCGGGCGGCGGGCGGCCGGTCGGCGCGAGCGCGCCCGGGCCGGGTCGCCCGCCAGCACGTAGGCTCCGAGGATGGACACCAGTCGCCTGCTGCGTACCACCGGAACCGTGATCGCAGCTGCCGGGCTGCTGCTCTCCGGGTGCACCTCGGACGGGTCGGGAGGGCCGAAGGCCGCCGCGTCCTCGGCCGGGGGCACTGCGCCGTCGCCCGCTTCGACCGCGGTCTCGGCCGCGCTGCGCCCGTACTACGAGCAGAAGCTGAGCTGGCGCGACTGCGGTGTCCCCGGGTTCCAGTGCGCCACGATGAAGGCCCCGCTGGACTACGCGCACCCCGAGTCCGGCCAGGACGTCGACATCGCCGTGGCCCGCCGCCAGGCCACCGGACCCGGCAAGCGGCTGGGCTCGCTCGTGGTCAACCCGGGCGGACCCGGCGGCTCCGGCATCGGCTACCTCCAGGCGTACGCGGGCATCGGGTACCCGGCACCGGTCCGCGCCCAGTACGACATGGTGTCCTTCGACCCGCGCGGGGTGGACCGCAGCAGCCCGGTCCAGTGCCTGACCGGGCCGGAGATGGACAAGTTCACGCAGGTGGACCAGACGCCGGACGACGCGGCGGAGCGGGCCGAGCTGGTGGCCGCGTTCAAGGAGTTCGCGGCCGGCTGCCAGACCCGCTCGCAGCGGGTCCTGCCGCACGTCTCCACCGTCGAGGCGGCCCGCGACATGGACGTGCTGCGGGCGGTGCTGGGTGACGAGAAGCTGACGTACGTCGGCGCTTCGTACGGCACGTTCCTCGGGGCGACGTACGCGGAGCTCTTCCCCGGCAGGGTCGGCCGGCTCGTCCTGGACGGCGCGATGGACCCCTCCCGTCCGGCGCTCGAAATGAACCGGGACCAGACCGGGGGCTTCGAGACGGCCCTGCGCTCGTTCATCAAGGACTGCGCGAAGCAGCCCGACTGCCCGCTCGGCAAGGGCGGGCCGGATGCGATGGCGGAGCAGCTCCAGGAGTTCTTCCGCAAGGCCGACGCCCAGCCCGTGCCGAGCGGCGATCCGGACCGCCCGCTCGGCGAGTCGCTCGCCACGACCGGGGTGATCGCGGCGCTGTACGACGAGAGCGCGTGGCCGCAGCTGCGCGAGGCGCTGACGGCGGCGATGAACGGCGACGGGTCGGGCCTCCTCGGCCTCGCCGACAGCTATTACGAGCGGGAGCCGGACGGCAAGTACGCGAACCTGATGTTCGCGAACGCCGCGGTGAACTGCCTCGACCAGCCCCCCGCCTTCAGCGGCCCGGAGGCCGTCGACACGGCTGTGCCCTCGTTCCAGAAGGCCTCCCCGGTGTTCGGCGCGGGCCTCGCCTGGGCCTCGCTGAACTGCGCGTACTGGCCGGTCAAGGCCACGGGCGAGGCTCGTGCCCTGACGGCGAAGGGCGCCCCGCCGATCGTGGTGGTCGGCACGGTCCGGGACCCGGCGACCCCGTACAAGTGGGCCCGGTCGCTGGCGCAGCAGCTCGACTCGGGCGTCCTGCTCACGTACGACGGCGACGGGCACACGGCGTACGGCCGCGGCAGCGCCTGCATCGACACGGCGATCAACAAGTACCTGCTGGCGGGCACTCCGCCGACGGACGGCAAGAAGTGCACCTGACACCCGGCCCCGGCTGATCGCCCCGGCGGCCCGGGCCTCGGGCGAGTCAGACCTCGCCGATTGATCCCATATGCCCCACACATCCCACCCCTCCACAACGTGGTTCGGGGCACCCCGTTTCAGCCTGTAGACTTGGCGCCGCTGCTGATGAGAGCTCCTCTCCGAGGGAACACTTGTCTGACCAGCGGTGCCGCCTTAGCTCAGTTGGCCAGAGCAACGCACTCGTAATGCGTAGGTCTCGGGTTCGAATCCCGAAGGCGGCTCTGTAGAAGCCCCAGGACTCACTCGCCGTGACCTGGGGCTTTTGCTTGCCCCGGCGCAGGTGGCCGGTGGTGCGTCTCAGGTCGGCGCGGCTCCTTGCGGTGGGGGATCGCCGGGCCCTGCGGGCGGGGCCGCCGATACCGCCGAGGGAGTGTGACCTGGGGCTTCGGGGGCCCGGAAACGCCCCGGTCGCTCGGGGGGCGGGGCGGGGCTAGGTTGGGAAGGCTGGACCTGGGCGACGCGTGGCAGGAGGCCGGGATGTCGACACGGTTGCGCAAAGTGGCGGTGGGGATGGCCGCAGTGGGCCTGGTGGCGGTGCCTCTGGGGGTGGGGGCGGGGTACGCCCTCGATACGTCGGCAGCCTCCAGTGCCTCGGCTCCGGTCGCGGTGGCCCCCAGCGGCCCGGCTTCCGCCCCGGTTGCCGCCGACGGGGAGTTTCCGCAGCTCACGCCTGCCGTGGCACGGCAGTTGGACGACGCCGTCCGGAAGGTGATGAGCGAGGCGAAGATACCCGGGGTGATGGTCTCGCTCTCGGCCCCCGGCAAGGGCGAGTACGTGCGGGCCTTCGGTGTCGCCGACAAGGCCACCGGTCAGTCGATCAGCACGAACATGTACATGCGCATCGGCAGCGTGACCAAGACCTTCACCGTGACCGCCCTGCTCCAGCTGGTCGACCAGGGCAAGGTCGGACTGGACGACCCCATCGGCAAGTACGTGAGCGGGGTGCCCAACGGGGACCGGATCACGCTGCGCGAGCTCGCCGGGATGCGGAGCGGGTTGTTCAACTACTCCGAGGACGAAGGTTTCTTCAAGGCCCTGACGAGCCATCCCCGACGGCCTTTCACCCCGCAGGAGTTGCTCGCGTACTCCTTCAAGCACCCGGTGCTGTTCGAGCCCAACGCGAAGTTCTACTACTGCAACACCAACCTGATCCTGCTGGGGCTGGTCGTGGAGAAGCAGAGCGGGCAGAAGCTCAACGACTACATCAACCAGAAGGTCGTCCGCCCCGCCGGTCTGCGGCACACGCTCTTCCCCGTCGGCGCGGAGTTCCCGAGTCCGCACTCCCAGGGGTACACGGACCAGACCGCCACCGGGAAGGTCGAGGACGCGGCCGACTGGAACCCCTCCTGGGGCTGGGCGGCCGGCGCCATGATCTCCGATCTCGGTGACCTGAAGACCTGGGCGAGGGTCCTGGCCACGGGCACGCTGCTGAAGCCCGCCACCCAGGCCGAGCGCCTGAACGTCGTCGAGGCGCTGCCCGGCACCGGCTACGGCCTGGGCATCTTCAACGTCCAGGGGTGGATAGGCCACAACGGCTCGCTGCCCGGCTACCAGGCGCTGGTCGTGTACCTGCCGCAGGCGAAGGCCACGCTGACGCTGACGCTGAACACGGACATCTCCTACGAGGGTTCCGAGCCCAGCACCCTCTTCGGCGAGGCGATCACCAAGATCGTCACCCCGGACCACGTCTTCAGCCTGCCTGCGCAGCCCGTTACCGGACACTGAGTGCATGGATGATGTGAATGTGGTGGTGCGCGTCGCCGACGAAGGCGATGTCGACGTCGCGGGCGCGCTGTTCGGCGGGTACCTCGACTTCTACGAGGTGAAGGTCGAGGACCCGGACCGGCCGCGGGCCTTCCTCGCGGAGCGGATCCGGGCCGGTGAGTCCCTGGTGCTGCTCGCCGACGTGCCGGAGACCGGCACCGTCGGGTTCGCGCAGGTCTACCGGACCTTCTCGTCGCTCGCCCTGCGGCCCGTGTGGATCCTGAGCGACCTGTACGTCGACCCGTCCGGCCGCCGCACCGGCGCCGGGCGGGCGCTGCTGCGCGACGTACTGCGCCGGGCGCGGGAGGCCGGGGTGGCCGGGGTGCAGCTCGAGACGGCGTACGACAACCACGTCGCGCAGAGCCTCTACGAGGCGGAGGGTTTTGAACGCGACGCGTTCCACGTCTACTTCCACGGACTGGAGTGAAACCTTCCGGCACCGCCGTCGCGTCATCGGGGTGAGACCGACGCGAGGGGGAGCGGATGCGGGAGGGACGCCGGGACGGGTTCCGTGAGTTCGCGGCGGGCCGGTCAGGGCATCTGTACCAGTCGGCCTGCCTGCTGACCTGCGGGGACACCCACCTCGCGGAGGACCTGGTGCAGGAGACCCTGGGGCGGATGTACCTGCTCTGGGGGCGGATCTCCCGTATCGACAACCCGGCGGCATACGCGCAGACCGTGCTCGTACGGGCCTTCCTGACGCACCAGCCGCGCAGATCCGCGGGGGAGCGCCCGGCCGGGGCGCTCCCCGGGTCGGGGGCGCCGGCGGCAGGCGTTGCCGATCCGGCGCTGCAGCTCACGCTGCTGGAGGCGCTGGGGCGGCTGGAGCCCAAGGACCGGGCGGTGCTCGTGCTGCGGTATTGGGAGGACCGCAGCGTGGAGGAGACCGCCGACGCGATGAACGCCAGTTCGGCGGCGGTGCGGACCCGCACCACGCGGGCGCTGGGCCGGCTGCGGGAGCAACTGGGTGGGTCGCTCAGCGAGTTCGTCGGCCGCCCCTGAACCCCGCATCGCCACCTCGATCGTCTTTTTCCCTGCTACTCGGTGGAAGGTCTGGCTCCGTATGCCCCTTGAAGATGTGCTCGGCGAAGCCCTGCGGCGTACGGGGGACGGCTTCACGCCCGACCCGCACGCGCTCGTCGCCGCCGGTGAACGGCACGGGCGGCGGCTGGCGGCCCGCCGCAGGGCCGTCGTGGTCGGCGGATCGGCGGTGGCCCTGGCGGTGATAGCCGCCGGCAGCGCCTACGCCGGCGGCCTCTTCGACGCCGCGGGCGGCTCCGGCGCGACCGTCGCCGCGCCGCCGGCGGTCCCGACGGAGCCGCCGGCGGCGAAGGAGAAGACCGGCGGCGGCGCCGTCTCCGCCGATCAGCTGATCGGCGTGTTCAGGCAACTGCTGCCCGGTGGCACGGTGTCCGGGGGCAAGGCGCGGGGTACGGGCGAGACGGCCTACCCGAGGGTCTCCGGGCTCTACGACGACGGGGAGGGGCCGGCGGCCCTCGGCGTCGCCCTCGCGCGGGTCGACCCGAAGGGGCAGATGGCCGCCGAGTCGGTGACCTGCCCCGACAAGAACGTCCTGGACTTCGACGGCTGCACCGCCGAGACGCTCGCGGACGGCTCGAAGCTCATGGTCTTCCAGGGGTACGAGTACCCCGACCGTCGGGTGTCCACGAAGGTGTGGCGGGCCACGCTGGTGACCCCGCAGGGCTACCAGGTGGACGTACAGGAGTGGAACGCCACGGCAGAGAAGGGCCAGCCCGTCTCACGGGACAACCCGCCGCTGACCCCGAAAGGGTTGAAGGAGTTCGCGACCTCGCCGCTGTGGAAACCGGCGCTGAGCGACCTGCCGGCCGCCGAGCCCCGTGCCGCTGCCGCGTCGGCGGCCGAGGGGCCGGGCGCCGCCGCGGTGCTGGAGTCCCTGCTGCCGAAGACCGGGACCAAGGTCCGCAGCAAGGGCGGCGAGGGAGACCACGGCCATGTCGTGCTCGACGACGGCAAGGGCAAGTCGCTCGTCCAGGTCGACGTGCAGGCGGACATGGGTGACTTGCTCAAGCGCCACTTCGCGTCCGGTGCCGTCACCCTGCCCGACGGCACGAGGGTGAAGTCCGAGCAGAAGAACGGTGAGAAGGGCGGCGCGAACGTCGTCTGGTGGACCGTCGACACGCTGCGGCCGGACGGCCGGCGCGTGGTGGTCTCCGCGTTCAACACCGGCAACCAGAACGAGCCCGCGACCCGGGACAAGCCGATCCTGACGATGGAGCAGCTGAAGCAGATCGCGCTCGACCCGAAGTGGTTCGCCTGATCATCCGGACCATCTTGATCATTCTGATCATCCGGGGCAGGTGTTCCTCCTGCGCGTCCGCTCTCGCCCGTCCTACTTGGCGTCCGCGTAGCACTCCACGATCGCCGTGCTGAACGGGAACCGGACCGGGGTCTCGCCGAAGGCGATCCGGCCGGCCCGGTCGCCGGCGGCGCGGATCGCCTCGGCGACGGCCTCGGCCTCCTCGGCGGGGCAGTGCACCATCACCTCGTCGTGCTGGAAGAACACCAGCTCGGCCCGCATCCCGGCGCCCGCGATGGCCTGCCGGAGGGCGGCGAGCAGCAGCAGGGCCCAGTCGGCGGCGCTGCCCTGGACGACGAAGTTGCGGGTGAACCGGCCGCGGGCCCGGGTGTTGGTGGAGGCGTAGCTCGGGGTCCAGCCGTCGTCCCGGTCCTGCGGGATCCCGGCTTCGCCGTCCTCGTCGGCGCCGACCGGCGGCGGGCAGGTCCGGCCCAGCCAGGTCCGTACGAGGCGCCCCTCCTCGCCCGCCTTGGCGGCGTCGTCCACGTACGCCACGGCCTGCGGGAAGCGGCGGCGCAACGCGGCCAGGTTCTTCAGTCCGTCGCCGGAGGTCTGTCCGTACACGGCGCCGAGGACGGCGAGTTTGGCCATGTCCCGGTCGCCGGAGAAGCCCTGGCGGGAGATGGCCGTGTACAGGTCCTCGGGGCGCCCGGCCACCGCCATGAAGGCGGGGTCGCGGGAGATCGCGGCCAGCACGCGGGGCTCCATCTGGTCGGCGTCGGCGACGACGAGCCGCCAGCCGGGGTCGGCGACGACGGCCCTGCGGATCACCTTCGGGATCTGCAGGGCCCCGCCGCCGTTGGTGACCCAGCGGCCGGTGAGGGTGCCGCCGGGGACGAACTCGGGGCGGAAGCGGCCGTCGTGCACCCAGTCCTGGAGCCAGGACCAGCCGTGGGCGGTGTAGATCCGGTACAGCTTCTTGTACGCGAGGAGGGGCTCCACGGCGGGGTGGTCGAGCTCCTGGATCTCCCAGCGGCGGGTGGACTTGAGCCGGATCCCGGCTTCGGCGAAGGCCTTGATGACGTCGGCGGGCAGATCGGGGCGCACGCGGCGGCCGAAGGCGGCGGAGATCTCGTCGGCCAGCTCGGCGAGGCGGCGGGGCTCGCCGCCGCCGGCGTAGCGCTCGCCGAGGAGCTCGGTGAGCAGCGCGCGGTGGACGTCGGCCCGCCAGGGGAGGCCGGAGCGGTGCATTTCGGCGGCGGTCAGGAAGGCGGCGGACTCGGCGGCGATGAGCAGGCGCAGGCGGTCGGGGTGGGCGGTGGCGGCGGTGCGTTTCGCCTGGTCGTGGTAGATGGCGACGAGCGCGTCGAGCGGGAGGGGGGCGGAGGTGGGCTGGGGGTCGAAGAGGGAGTCCTGGGTGGTGGGTGTGGCGGTGCGTTGGGGGGGATCGGGGGGTACGGGGGCGCCGGTGAGCCGGGCCCAGGCGGCTGCCGCCGAGCGGGGTTCGCCGGAGCGGCCCTCGTGGGCGAGGAGGAGGAGCTCGGCGTCTTCGATGTCGTGGCAGCGCTCTACGCGGGTGCCGGCGGCGAGGAGGCGGGGGTAGAGGGCGGCGGTGCTGCGCCAGATCCAGCGGGTGGTGGTGGGGGCGGAGCGGATCGCTTCCGCGGGGTTTTGGACGGTGAGGGGGGCGCTGCCCGGGGCGTTGCCCGGGGTGTGGCCGGGGGTGGGGGTGAGCGGCATGGCGTGCCAGAGGCCGTCGCCGGCTTCGGCGAGGGCCCAGTGGGGGGTGCGGTCGCTCATGGGTGCGAGTGTCCCACCGGGGTCTGACACCCGCCCCGCCTGCCACTCCGGCGGCCCGGGTTCCGCTGCGCGGTGCCCTCTCCCCGCCCCGCCCTTTCTCCGTTTCCCGGGCGCTGCCCGGACCCCGTGCCGGGGGCTCTGCCCCCGGGCCCCCGCGCCTCAAGCGCCGGCGGGGCTGGAAGGGCGGGGTCGGAGAGCCGGCGGCTCTGCCCCGGGCCCCGCGCCTCAGGCGCCGGTGGGGCTGGGTTTGGCGCGGCCGGACTCCGTACTGCCGGGGGCTCTGCCCCTGGGCCTCCGAGCCTCAGGCGCCGGTGGGGCTGGAAGGGCGGGGTCGGAGAGCCGGCGGCTCTGCCCCGGGCCCCGCGCCTCAGGCGTCGGTGGGGCTGGGCACTGGGCGGTGGGGGTGGGGTGGGGGCGTGTAAAGCTGAGGGGGTGAGAGAGATTGTCGATCGTGCCTGTGAAGCCGCCCTCTACAGCCAGGACGATGCCGGGCTGGATGCCGGGGCCTCGGTTCTCGTCGGGGACGGTGGGCAGTGGGGCGCGGTCGGGCGGGAGCTGCTGGGGCGCGGGGAGGTGTACGTACGGCAGGCCTGGGAGCGGGGGTGGCAGCCCGCCGACGTGCTCCGGCTGGTCGGGCGGGACCTCGGCGAGCGGCATCTGCGGATCACCAGCGACCTGATCGCCGCCGAGGCGCGGCGGTACGCCCGGCTGCCCGAGCGGTGGACCGATGCCGAGGTGTGGTGGGGGGACGACGGCGAGTACGGGGAACGGCTCGTGCAGCGGGAGAAGGCCGATCGGTTCAGCCTTGCCACCGCCCTGCTGGAAGTGTTCCGGCTGTTGATCCGGTTGCCCTCCATCGAACCGGTGGGTCCGGTTCCCGGGGACCCGGCCGGCGATGCCCTGGAGCACGCGCACATCGAGCCCCGCATGCTCGGCCGCATCCGGGCCCTGCTCGCCAAGGCGGAGGCGACCACCTTCCCGGAGGAGGCGGAGGCGCTCAGCGCCAAGGCGCAGGAGCTGATGGCCCGGCACACCGTCGACGAGGCCCTGCTCGCGGCGAGCGGCAAGGGGCCCGCCCAGGTGCCCGCGGCCTGTCGGATCGGGGTCGAGGCACCGTACGAAGAGGCCAAGGCCGTGTTGCTGGATGCCGTCGCCACGGCCAACCGCTGTCGGGCCGTGTGGAACAGCGCCTACGAGTTCTCCACCGTGGTGGGGTTCGAGAGCGACCTGGAGGCCGTCGAGCTGCTCCATACGTCCCTGCTCGTGCAGGGGACCGCCGCCATGACCCGGGCCGAGGCCGCCCAGCGCTCCGGCGGGCGCAAGCGGACCAAGACGTTCCGGCAGTCCTTCCTGCTCGCGTACGCCAGCCGGCTCGGCCAGCGCCTCGCCGAGACGGCCGAGCACACCGTGGCCGAGGCCCCCGGCAACCTGCCCGCCCTGGTGGCCCGCGACGTCGCCGTCACCTCCCGGGCGGACGAGATGTTCCCCCGGACCACGACCACCCGGCTGCGCGGGGCCACCGACCACGCGGGCTGGGAGGACGGCACGGCCGCCGCCGACCGCGCACACATGGGCGGCAAGCGCCGCCCACTGCCCGGCTAGGGGGTGTCCGTGAAGTCGTGCCGGGCGCCCTTCGGGCGCCCCCTAGGGGGTGTCGTCAAAGTCCCGTCTGGCCGGTGGGGCCCGGCACGCGCGCTCGCCGCTTTGTCGTCGGTCGACGACGCGAGCGTCGCCTCCCTCCTCCGCCTTGCGATCACACGCACCAGACCCCACCGGCCCCGCCCTCACGGGCGGACGACGCTACTTTGACGACACCCCCTAGGTCCGGTCGCCGCGGTCGCCGGCCTCGCTGCGCAGGGCCTGGGTCTCCGACTTCAGGATGCGCATCGACCTGCCCACGGAGCGGGCCATGTCGGGCAGCTTCTTAGAGCCGAAGACCAGCACGCAGACCACGAGGAGCAGGATCAGGTGCCAGGGCTCAAGGGCATTGCGGAGCATGCTCGTTCCCACCTTCGGGCGGCGACAGCGGTTTCGGACGGACCTGGCCATCGAACAGCTCCGCGCGCATTCGTACAAATCTGAAGGAGTTCTGAACGAGTGGACCGAAGGGGTACCTGAAAGGCGTGCTGTGCAGGCCCGTGACCTCCGCTGCGCCTTGATCCAGCCCTTATAAGGGTCTGATTCGCCCCTGATCCACCCGAGTTCTTCCCTGACAGTGATCAGGGGAGCACCCTCCGCGTGCACGTGCATCTGCCCATGCATGCGCTTATGAACACAGCTATGATCCGGTGCAGTTGACATCTGCACTATCGGGGGCTTCCTGTGGACCACGCGTACAACGGGATGGCAGCTGCAGAACTCGACGGAGTGACCTGGCAGAAGAGCAGACACAGCAACTCGCAAGGTTCCTGTGTGGAGTTCGCCAAGCTGCCGGGTGGAGCTGTCGCCGTGCGCAACTCGCGCTTTCCGGACGGGCCCGCGCTCGTCTACACGCCGGCCGAGATAGAGGCGCTGCTGTTGGGCGTCAAAGACGGCGAGTTCGACCACCTGATCGCCTGATCGACCGATCGGCACCTTGCCTGATCGCCCCGAGGAACGGCGCACCGATCAAGCCATGCACGTGCACTGGCCGGGACTGATCGAAATGATCAACCCCGGCCAGTCGTCGTACGTCCCGCGTGTTCTCGCGTGTTCTGCGTATTCCGGTGTGGCCCGATGCGTCCCCGTGTGCGCCCGTGCTTCCCCGGGGCCCGGGGGACCGCCGCCTACTCGTGCAGCATGAACAGCGCCCAGACCACCTTGCCGGTCAGCCGTCCCGCGAGCGGGTGCCAGCCCCAGCTGTCGCTGTACGCGTCCACGAGGAACAGCCCGCGCCCCGACTCCAGGTCGCAGTTCTCCTGCGTCCGCTCCGGCGCGAACGACCCGCCCGGACGGTCCTCGCTGGGGTCCCGTACCGCGCACACCAGCCGGGTGCTCCACCGCATCAGGTGCAGCCGTACCGATGCCTCCGGCTCGCCCGGGCCGCCGGTCGCAGGCCGGGTGTCCTCCGGCAGGGCATGGCGCAGCGCGTTGGTGACGAGTTCGGAGACCACCAGGGCCACGTCGTCGAAGCGCTCGTCGAGGCCCCACTGGCACAGGGTGGACCGGGTGAACGAACGGGCGCCCCGCACCGCCTCGAAACGGGCGGGCAGAGCGCAGGAGGCGGACCCGGAGACAGCCGTGGGGTCGACCGGGGGCAGCCCCTGCCGTAACGGCTCGAGCATGGTCGATCCATTCGTCCCCATGCGAGGCACTCCCGGGATTCGCGGGCGGAGCGGCGCGCTCCGTCCAGAAAGAACTGCGGGGTGGGTCCGGCGCCGGCGCGAAGAGCACGCAGGTGCGCGGCACCATCGTTCCGAATGCAGAAGCTGGATGCAAGGGCAGATGCACGTGCACGCGCCGGACCTGTCCACTCCCGTGATGGTTCTTGCTCATTTCTTCCTACGCATACTTACGGACTTCTTTTGCGGCGAGCGGGATTCCGTTACAGAACGAGTACGGGCCGATGCGTTTTGGTGGCAGACTGCGGGCCCTGGGGTACGGGGGCCCCGGCGACGCACACCACGCGCAGACCACGCGTACACATGGCGATGGGGAGGGCAGGACAAGTGACCGCAGAAGCAAGCGGTTCTGTGGTGCGCCGCATCCTCCTGGGCTCTCAGCTCAGGCGACTCCGAGAATCCCGCGGCATCACCCGTGAGGCGGCCGGCTACTCGATCCGCGCATCCGAATCGAAGATCAGCCGCTTGGAGTTGGGAAGGGTGAGCTTCAAGGCAAGGGACGTGGAGGACCTCCTCACGCTCTACGGGGTCACCGACGGCGCGGAGCGGGAGTCCCTGCTGGGGCTGGTCCGCGAGGCCAACGCCGCCGGCTGGTGGCACAGTTACGGCGACGTGCTGCCCGGGTGGTTCCAGACGTACATCGGCCTGGAGGGCGCGGCCTCGCTCATCCGGATCTACGAAGTCCAGTTCGTCCACGGCCTGTTGCAGACCGAGGCCTACGCCCAGGCCGTCGTCAGCCGCGGCATGCCCGGCGCCACGAAGGCCGAGATAGACCGCCGCGTCGCGCTGCGCCTGGAGCGCCAGAAGGTGCTCGTCTCCGAGAGCGCCCCCGTCTTCCACGCCGTCCTCGACGAGGCCGCGCTGCGCCGCCCGTACGGCGACCGCGACGTCATGCGCGGCCAGTTGGAGCACCTCATCGAGGTCTCCCAGCGGCCCAACGTGCAGCTCCAGGTGATGCCGTTCTCCTTCGGCGGCCACGCCGGCGAAAGCGGAGCCTTCACCCTGCTGCGCTTCCCGGAGTCCGACCTCCAGGACATCGTCTATCTGGAACAGCTCACCAGTGCCCTCTACCTGGACAAAGACGAGGAAGTAGCGCAGTACGAACGGGCGATGGAGCGGCTCCAGGCCGACTGCCCCGACCCCGACCGGACCCGGGATCTCCTCCGCGGCCTCCTCCAACTGTCTTGATTCGCACGTAGTATGACGTCTGATCAGTGCATGATGACCGATCGGTCTCCGGTGCAGCGCACGGGTGCGCGCTCGCAGTAAGGGATGGCATGTCCATATTCGACGACCTGGCTCACCAGTACATCGACGGCGAATGGCTGGCCGGTACCGGTTCGTGGGACATCATCGACGTCAACCCGTACAACGGGGAGAAGCTCGCGGCCATCACCGTGGCCACCGTCGAGCAGGTGGACCGGGCCTACCGCGGCGCCGAGCGCGCCCAGAGAGAGTGGGCCGCCACCAGCCCGTACGCCAGACGCACCGTCCTGGAACGCGCCCTGCGGATCACCGAGGAGCGCGAGAAGGAGATCATCGAGGCGATGATCGACGAGCTCGGCGGGACCCGTCCCAAGGCCGAGTACGAGGTCCACCTCGCGAAGGAGTTCATCCGCGAGTCGATCCAGCTGGCCATCCGCCCCGAGGGCCGGATCCTCGCCTCGCCCGTCGAGGGCAAGGAGAACCGGGTCCAGCGCCTCCCGGTCGGCGTCGTCACCGTGATCAGCCCCTTCAACTTCCCGTTCCTGGTCACCCTGAAGTCGGTCGCCCCGGCCCTGGCACTGGGCAACGCGGTGGTGATCAAGCCGAACCAGAACGCACCCGTGGTCGGCGGCGGGGTCATAGCCAAGATCTTCGAGGACGCGGGCCTGCCGGCCGGGCTCCTCAACGTGCTGGTCACCGACATCGCCGAGATAGGCGACGCGCTCCTCACGCACCCCGTCCCGAAGGTCATCTCCTTCGCCGGCTCCGACCGGGTCGGCCGGCACGTCGGCTCCGTCGCCGCCCGGCACTTCAAGCGGACGGTCCTGGAGCTCAGCGGCAACAGCGCCCTCGTCGTCCTCGACGACGCCGACCTCGACTACGCGGTGGACGCGGCCGTCTTCAGCCGCTTCGTCTACCAGGGCCAGGTCTGCATGGCCGCCAACCGGATCCTCGTGGACGCCTCGATCGCGGAGGAGTTCACCGAGAAGTTCACCGCCCGGGTGCGGAGCCTGAAGACCGGCGACCCCCACGAGGCGGACACCCACATCGGCCCGCTGATCAACTCCTTCCAGGCCGACGCCCTCACCGCGCTCGTGGACCAGGCCGTGGAATCCGGGGCGCAGGCCCTCGTCCGCGGATCTACGCGCGGCAACCTGGTCGAGCCGACCGTGCTGGCCGGCCTCCCCGAGGACTCCCCCCTGCTCGGCCAGGAGATCTTCGGCCCGGTGGCGCTGCTGGTGGTCTTCGACGGCGAGGACGAGGCCGTACGGCTGACCAACGCGACCCCGTACGGGCTGAGCGGCGCCGTGCACACGCGGGACGTGGAGCGCGGCGTGCGCTTCGCCCAGCGGATCGAGACCGGGATGATCCACGTCAACGACTCGACCATCGGCGACGAGCCGCTCGCCGCGTTCGGCGGGGAGAAGTCCTCGGGCCTGGGCCGGCTGAACGGCGAGGCCACGATCGAGGCGTTCACGACCCAGAAGTGGATCTCGGTGCAGCACGGCAGGACGAGTTTCCCCTTCTGACCGCGCTTCCCCTTCCGGGCTCGCTCTAGACTCGTGCGAGTCAGCGGCGGGCAGCGTTCCGGGGGAGACCTGAGTTGAGCAACATTCCGGAGACGGGGCGCACGCCCCGGGTCCAGAACCGCCTGGTCGTCATCCAGGTGGTCGTCTTCTCGCTGCTGCTCACCCTCGGCGGGCGCCTCTGGTACCTCCAGGTGCGCAACGGCCAGGAGTACACGGACGAGGCGAAGAACAACCACACCCAGCAGGTCGTCCAGCCCGCCGTGCGCGGCTCGATCCTGGACTCCCGCGGGGTCCCGCTGGCAGACAACGAGACGCGGATGGTCGTCTCCGCCAGCCGTACCGACCTCACCAGGATGAAGGACAAGGGCAAGGGCGTCCTGACCCGGCTCGCCGGCGTCCTGGGCCTCAATCCCGAGGACGTGGTCAACAGCGTCCGGCTGTGCGACGCCAAGACGCCCAAGCCGTGCTGGAACGGCTCCCCGTACCAGCCGATCCCCGTCACCGACGAGGCGACCACGGACCAGGTGCTGGAGATAAGGGAACACGCCGAGCAGTTCCCCGGCATCACCGCCGAGCCGACCGCCCTGCGCCGCTACGCCGGCCCCGACGGGGCCAACACCTCGCAGGTGCTGGGCTACCTCTCGCCGGTCACCGACGCGGAGATCACCAAGGCCAAGAAGACCGACTCCCCGTACCTGCGCTCCGACCAGGTGGGTCGTTCCGGCCTGGAGCGCACGTACGACAAGGAGCTGCGCGGCAAGGCCGGCGTCACGCGCTACGAGGTGGACAACCTCGGTCGGGTCATCGGGCAGGCGCAGGCCGACAAGCCGACGCCCGGCTCGAACGTCGTCACCTCGATCGACTCGCGCGTGCAGGCGGTGGCCGAGCGCGAGCTGAACAACGCGATGATCGAGGCCCGCAAGGGGTACGACAAGAACACGCGCAGGAACTACGAGGCCGACTCGGGCGCCGTCGTCGTCATGGAGGCCAAGACCGGCCGCATCGTCGCGATGGCTTCCAACCCGACCTACGACCCGAACGCGTGGGTCGGCGGCATCTCCGCCAAGGACTACGCCTCCCTCACCGACAAGGAATCCAACTACCCGCTGCTCAACCGCGCGATCCAGGGCCAGGCGGCCCCGGGCTCGATCTTCAAGGTCGTCTCCTCGACCGCCGCGGTGAACGCCGGGTACCCCTTCAACGGGCGCTACGGCTGCCCCAGCTCGTACTCGGTGGGCAGCCAGAACTTCACCAACTTCGAGTCGCAGGGCTACGGCGACATCACCATCGGGCGGGCCCTCGAGGTCTCCTGCGACACCGTCTACTACGCCCTCGCGGACAAGGAGTGGAAGAAGGACGGCGGGATCAATCCCAAGAAGGACCCGAGCGACTGGTTCCTCAAGACGGCCCACGCGTTCGGCCTCGGCAAGGCGACCGGCGTCGACCTGCCGAACGAGGTGAAGGGCCGGGTCCCCGACCGCCAGTGGAAGAAGGACTTCTTCGAGGCGAACAAGGCCGCTTGGTGCCGGGACGGCAAGAAGGACGGCTCGTACGCCGAGAAGATCGCGTACGAGAACTGCCGCCAGGGCAACCAGCTCCGCGAGGGCGACGCGATCAACTACTCGATCGGCCAGGGCGACACCCTCGTCACCCCGATCCAGATGGCGTCGATCTACGCGGCCATCGCCAACGGCGGCATGATGCACCAGCCGAGCGTCGGCAAGGCGATCGTCAGCGCCGACGGCACCTCGGTCAAGGAGATCGCGCCGAAGGAGCAGGGCCGGCTGCCCATGGACGCGGAGCTGCGCGACGACATCGACGGCGCGCTCGCCTCGGTGGCCACCACGGGCAGTGCGGCCTGGCGGTTCGGCGGCTGGCCGCAGAAGCAGATCCCGATGCACGCGAAGACGGGCACCGCGGAGGTCCAGGGCAAGCAGACCACCTCGTGGTTCGCCTCGTACACCGAGGACTACGCGATCGTCATGACGATCTCCCAGGGCGGTACGGGCTCCGGGGCCTCCGGGCCGGCGGTGCGCAACATCTACGAGGCGATGTACGGGCTCGACGAGAAGGGCAGCCAGGACCTGTCCAAGGCCCTGCTCCCGAAGCCGCAGACGGCCCTGCCGGCGATCCGGCCGGAAGGCGTCGCCGAATGAGCCCGATTGAGGACAGAACCTGACCGCATCCCTCCGTAGTGTGGTTCTTGTCAGCAGGAGCACACCGAGAAGGCGGTAGATCGGCATGGTCACTCACGTTCCGGCAGAGTCCTACGGCGACGAGCGCGGCGCGCTCCTGTCCTTCGCGGAGGCCCAGCGCGGCGCACTGCGGCGGGCGGTGCTCGGCCTCACCGAGGAGCAGGCGGCGAGCCGCCCGAGCGCGAGCGGGCTGTCGCTGTCGGGGCTGCTGAAGCACGTCGCGGAGACGGAGCTGAACTGGCTGCGGATGGCGCAGCAGCTGCCGAACGAGCGGCAGCGCACGCAGGAGACCTGGGCAGACAGCTTCCGCCTGGTCGAAGGCGAGAGCATCCCCGAGATCCTGGAGTTCTGGGACGGGGTCGTGGAGGAGCTGGAGAAGTTCATCCGCGCGGTGCCGAGCCTGGACGACACGTTCCCGCTCCCCGAGGCGCCGTGGTTCCCGAAGGAGGGCCGGGTCTCGATGCGCTGGCTGCTCCTGCACCTGGTGGAGGAGCACGCGCGCCACGCCGGCCACGCGGACATCGTCCGCGAGTCGCTGGACGGCAAGACGGCCTTCGAGCTCGTGGCCGCGGCCAACGGCGACACCTGGCCGCCTGCGCGCTAGCGGGGCGGTTGCGGGGCCGCTCGGATCCGGCCCCGCTCCGGCCCGCCCCGCGGACCCGCCTCGGAGAGGACTTGCACCTCACGCGGCGTGAGGACCCAGAGTGAAGGGCGTACCCAACCAGAGGAGCGGGAGCGATGGGCTACTCCGTGGGACAGGTCGCCGGATTCGCCGGAGTCACGGTGCGCACCCTGCACCACTACGACGAGATCGGCCTGCTCTCCCCGAGCACCCGCAGCAGCGCGGGGCACCGGCGTTACGACGACGCCGATCTCGACCGGCTGCAGCGGATCCTGTTCTACCGAGAGCTCGGCTTCCCGCTCGAAGAGGTCGCGGTCCTGCTGGACGATCCGGACTCGAACCCGAGGGAGCACCTGCGCCGGCAGCATGCCCTCCTGTCCGACCGGATCGCCCGGCTCCAGCAGATGGCCGAAGCCGTGGAGCACGCCATGGAGGCAGAGAGAATGGGCATCAACCTCACGCCCGAGGAGAAGTTCGAGGTCTTCGGGGACTTCGACCCCGACCAGTACGCGGACGAGGCGCACCAGCGCTGGGGCGACACGGACGCGTACAAGGAGTCCGCCCGTCGGGCGGCCACCTTCACGAAGGAAGACTGGAAGCGCTTCCAGGCCGAGGCGGACGAGATCAACCGGCGGTTCGCCGAGCTGCTGGACGGCGGTGCGTCCGCGGAATCCGACGAGGCCATGGACGTGGCCGAGGAGCACCGCGGCTGGATCGGCCGGAACTGCTACACCTGCTCGTACGAGATGCACACGTGCCTGGGTGAGATGTATGTCGCGGATGAGCGGTTCACGGCGTACTACGACACGGTCCGTCCCGGTCTGGCGGTGTTCGTACGGGACGCGATCGTCGCGAACGCCATCCGCAAGGTGTAGACGGCCGGATTTTCCCCACACGGCCCCCTCCCGGTGACTGGAACCGGGAGGGGGTCCTGTGCGTTGATAATTGAAACCGCCGTCATGTCCGATGCACCCGCGGACGCCCGCCGCGACACCCCCGATCCAGGAGAGCCCGGAACTCGTGTACACGCTTGCGCTCGCCCCTGAGTGGCTGTCCCCGGACTATCTGATCTCGCACTACGGCCTGATCGGCATCCTGGTCATCGTCTTCGCGGAGTCCGGGCTGTTCGCCTTCCTGCCCGGCGACTCCCTGCTGTTCACGGCGGGCCTGCTGGTCGCGAACGGCGAGTACATCAAGCAGCCGCTGTGGCTGGTCTGCACCCTGATCTCGGTCGCCGCGATCGTCGGTGACCAGGTCGGGTACATGATCGGCAAGGTATTCGGGCCGAAGCTCTTCAACCGGCCGAAGTCGAAGCTCTTCAAGCGGGAGAATCTGGACAAGGCGCACGAGTTCATGGACAAGCACGGCCCGAAGGCCATCGTGCTCGCCCGCTTCGTGCCGATCGTCCGTACGTTCGCCCCGATGGTGGCGGGCGCCGGCTCGATGAAGTACCGCACGTTCCTGACGTTCAACGTCATCGGCGGCATCGCCTGGGGCGCGGGGCTCACGGTCGCGGGCTTCTGGCTCGGCCAGATCGACTTCATCAAGACCAACGTCGAGGCGATCCTCGTCCTGATCGTCCTCCTCTCGCTCATCCCGGTGATCTTCGAGGTGCTGAAGGCCCGCAAGGAGGCCAAGGCGAACGGTGGCGGCGCCGAGGCGCCGTCGGCCGGCGGCGAGCGCCGCCGCCACGCCAAGCGCTAGAGCGCAGCCAGGGCCGCCGTGGGCGGTCGAACCGCGCGAAGGGCGGGCACCCTCAGGGGTGCCCGCCCTCGCGCTTGTGCCGTTGGTCCTGCGGTCATCCTCGAGCCTTCGCCGTGGCGGTCAGAAGGGCAGCTCGAAGGGCAGGGGGAACGGGATCGGCAGCTTCGGCACCGGGAGCTTCGGCAGCGGCAGCTTCGGCAGCGGGATCTTCGGCACGGGGATCGGGAGCTTGGGCACCGGGATCGGGAGCTTGGGCACCGGGATCGGGAGCTTCGGCGGCACCGGGATGGGCAGCTTGGGCAGCGGGATCGGCAGCTTGGGCAGCGGGATGGGCAGCTTGGGCACCGGGATCGGCAGCTTGGGCACCGGGATCGGGAACTTCGGTACCGGCGGCAGCGGAAGCGGGAACTTCGGCAGCGGCGGTACCGGGAGCGGCAGCTTGGGCACCGGGATCGGGAACTTCGGTACCGGCGGCAGCGGGATCGGCAGCTTCGGCACCGGCAGGCCCGGGGGCGGCGGCAGCGGGATCGGCAGCTTGGGCACCGGCAGGCCCGGGGGCGGCGGCAGCGGGATCGGCAGCGGGAGCGGCAGCTTGGGCGGCACCGGCCCCGGAGGCAGCGGTATCGGAAGCTTCGGCGGCAGCGGCGGCAAGGGCAGCTTCGGCGGCGCCGGAAGCTTGTTGTGCCCACCGCTCCCCTTCCCCTTTCCCTTCCCGTGCTTGTTGTTGTTCTGCTTTCCGTTGCGGTTGTTGTTCCGGCCGTCATTCTTGTCGTGGACGAGGTCGGTGTGACTGGCTGAGGCAGTCTTGTGCGGCGTCGCGGCGAATGCGCTCGCGGGCAGCGCCGCGACTCCGGCCGCCAGGGCGGTCGTCGTCGCCAACGTCACGAAATGCCGGGTCAAGGCTGTCTTGGGCATGGGATTCTCCTTGTGCGTCGAGAGGGGTGAATCCCGGCTCCGGTGCTGGTCCGGCCGGTGCCGGGATGTCACGAACCTGGTCGGCCCGTTCCTCAAGTAAGCGCGGGTCGGCGCACGAGAACACGTCCCGGGAATTCGGGACTTGACAGGTTGGTTCGGCGTATTCCTTGATTTCGCGGAACTCGCAGGGCGGTTTTCCGGAAAGGCGCCCATGCCGCGGCGACGGCATTCCGGAAACCGGGACACCGTCGAGCGATCAGCTTGACGAAAAAGGGCTCAGAAGCCGCGGGTCCGCTTGGCGGCGCGGCGCTTGGCGGCGCTGGCGGCCCCCGGAATGCGCATGAACAGCCGCGAGGTCTCGGAGCCGAGGTTGACCCCGATCGCGATGGCCAGCGCGATGGCGGCGGCGTTCACCAGCGAGCCGAGGCCCTCGTTCAGCCGGTTCTCGGCGATCAGCAGCAGCCCGTAGTACGTCGCCGAGCCCGGCAGCAGCGGGCCGATGGCCGCCGTCGTGTACGGCAGGGCCGACGCGAAGCGGTAGCGCGAGAAGAGCTGGCCGAACAGGCCGACCAGCCCGGCGGCGATGGCCGTGGAGGGCACGGGCGGGATGCCGCCCGCGTAGTGCAGGGCACCGAAGGTCACCCAGGCGACCCCGCCGTTCAGCGTCACGATCCACACGGTGGAACGTTCCTGCTGGAGCAGGATCGCGAACGTGAACACCAGCACCATCGAGGCCGCGATCTGGATCAGCGGCCGCTGGGTGATCTGGAGGACCTCCTCCGGCTTCGGCGAGGCGCCGAGCTGGAGCCCGAGGTACAGCACGACCAGCACGCCCATGATGATGCCGATGAAGAGGTACATGACCTCCAGCAGCCGGGCCGAGGCGGTGATGTAGAAGCCGGTCAGGCCGTCCTGCACGGCTGCGACCAGGGCCCGCCCGGGCAGCAGCGCGAACAGCCCACCGGTGATCACCGCGGAGGAGCGTACGTCGGTCTCGGCCAGCTTCAGGGTCACGCCGATCGCGGCGGGCGGCATCGCGGCCACGACGAACTGGTAGAACTCCGGCAGCCCGCGCCCGGCGCACAGCCAGGCCAGCCGGTCACCGAGCATCGCTCCGATCGCGGCCGCGAAGAAGACGAACACGCCGCCGCCGACCAGGGTGGAGGCGGCGCCGGCGAGCAGCCCGGCGGCGGCCGTGAGCACCCAGGAGGGGTACGGGTGCCGGTTGCGGCGGATCTCCGCGAGGCGCCGGTAGGCCTCCTCCAGCGACAGCTCGATCTCGTGCGCGCTGATGTCGTCCACCAGCTGGTAGACGGCGGCCAGGCGCGTGTAGTCGGTGCCGCGGCGGCGCACGGTCCGGCTCGCCGAGACCGGGTCGTCGACGAGGGAGGGCTGGTGGGTGATCGACAGCAGCGTGAAGGTGACCGTGGGCTCGCAGCGGTCCAGCCCGTACGAGCGGGCCACCGCGAACATCGCGGCCTCCACGTCCTCGGCGCCCTCGCCGCCCGCGAGCAGCAGCTCGCCGATGCGCAGGGTCAGGTCGAGTACGCGGCCCACGGCGGGCCCTGTCTCGCTGTGCTTGTGCACGGCCTCGGGGACGGGCCGCACGTCGACCGGCATGCGCAGCATGGTGCGCATGCGGTCCTGCCAGGGGGATTCCTTCATCAGGGAGACGGGGAAGCCCTGGCCGGGGGTGTAGGCGGGCGGGGACTGGCGGCCGCTGTAGGTGGCAGGGGGCGCGAACGCGGAGCCCTCGGGCTCCGGCTGCACCGTTTCGGCGCCTGCCGGACGGACGAACTCCGACGTGGGCTGGTCGTCCTCGGGAACCTCCGGTTCCATGCCGGGCGGGGCTGTGAAGGCGCTGTGCGCCTCGTCGGACTGGGGCTTCCTGTCCTCGGCCCCATCGGCCTCCGCCACGCGTCCTCCAGTCCGTGATCACCCGGGGTATCAGTATGCGGAACCCTTTCGTCCCCGGCGAAACCGGACGACGAACGGGCGGCACCCCCTCGGTGAAGGGGTACCGCCCGTCGTGTTCGAGCCTTTTACCGGCTGAGCGGACTCAGCGGATTCAGTGGTGGCCGCCCTGGGCCTCGAGGCGCTTGTACGAGGCCTCGATCTCGGCCTCGGCCTCGGTGCGGCCGACCCAGTTCGCGCCCTCGACCGACTTGCCCGGCTCCAGGTCCTTGTAGACCTCGAAGAAGTGCTGGATCTCGAGGCGGTCGAACTCCGACACGTGGTGGATGTCGCGCAGGTGCTCCACGCGCGGGTCCGAGGCCGGCACGCACAGCAGCTTGTCGTCGCCGCCCGCCTCGTCCGTCATGCGGAACATGCCGATCGCGCGGCACTTGATCAGGCAGCCCGGGAAGGTCGGCTCGTCAAGGATGACCAGCGCGTCCAGCGGGTCGCCGTCCTCACCGAGGGTGTTCTCGACGAAGCCGTAGTCGGCCGGGTAGCTGGTCGAGGTGAAGAGGCGACGGTCCAGACGGATCCGGCCGGTCTCGTGGTCCACCTCGTACTTGTTCCGCGAACCCTTGGGGATCTCGATGGTGACGTCGAACTCCACGTCCTGCTCCTCCATGATCAGCTTCATTGCTTCGAGACTGCATTGATTCATCTGCGCGCGTCCGGCCCAGCCCTGCGGGTGGGGTGCCATGGTCGCGGCAAGACGCAGTGGTTAAGTGTCCCTCACGCATATGTGTGATCGCGAAAGGGGCTGGTCCGAGGTGCCATTGGTCAAGACGTGGCAGCTCATCGCGGTGTCGGCCGTCGCCGGCCTCGCCCTGTCGGTGGCTGCGGTGGCCGCTGCCGGTCCTTGGGACTCCGGCCAGCGTAAGGCCGAGCGGGACAGGGCCGCCTCCTGGGGCCTGACGGGTGGCGCAGATCACGGCGCGGACCACGGCGGCGGGGCCGTGCCGCAGGCCGCGCCCAGCGCTCCCGGGGTGCTCTCGGGGATCGGGCCGGGCGTCGCGCTCACGGCGGAGAGCGGCGTCGTGGCCGCGGATCCCGGGCGGCTCGCGGCGGCCCTGCGGCCGCTCCTCGCCGACCCCGCGCTCGGGACGGTCCGTACCGCCTCGGTCGTCGACACCGCCACCGGCCAGGTGCTCTTCGAGTCCGGGCCGCACGAGGCCATGACCCCCGCCTCCACCACCAAGATCGCCACCGCGACGGCCGCGCTGGCCGCGCTCGGCCCCGAGCACCGGATCCGGACCACCGTGGCGCCCGGCGCCGACCCGGGGGAGATCGTCCTGGTCGGCGGCGGCGACCCCTCCCTCACCGCCAAGAAGAAGAGCCCCGCCGGGTCCGGCGGCAGCCTCGTCGCGCTCGCCGCCGACACCGCCCAGGCTCTCAAGGCCGCCGGCACCGACACCGTGCGCCTCGGCTACGACGACACCCTCTTCACCGGACCCGCCCTCCACCCGATCGGCGAGAACCCCAACATCGCACTGGTCACGGCCCTGGCGGCGGACGAGGGCCGCTCCGACGACTCCACCTCCGGCCCCGTCGAGCGGGTCGAGGACCCCGCCAAGGAGACCGCCCGCTCCTTCGCCGCCCTCCTCAAGGAACGCGGCATCAAGGTCGCCGCCGACCCCGCCAAGGCCAAGGCCCCCGCCGGCGCCCAGCCGCTCGCCACCACCCTCTCCACCCCGCTCGCCGGGCTCGTCGAGCGGATGCTGACCAACAGCGACAACGACATCGCCGAGGTCCTGGCCCGCCAGACCGCGCTCGCCTCCGGGCAGCCCGCGAGCTTCGAAGGCGCCGAGAAGGCCGTCAAGGACCGGCTCACCGCCCTCGGCATCGACACTGCCGGCGCCCGCTTCGCCGACGGCAGCGGCCTCAACCGCGCCGACAAGATCAACACCGGCCTGCTGACGGGGCTCCTGGCCAAGGCAGCCGACCCGCAGCGGCCGGAGCTGCGGCCGGTGCTCACCGGACTGCCCGTCGCCGGGTTCACCGGGACCCTGCGCACCCGCAACGCCGGCAGCTCCCCGGCCGCCGGCCTCGTCAGGGCCAAGACGGGCACCCTGAGCGGGGTGAACTCCCTCGCCGGGACCGTCGTCGACCCCTCCGGCCGACTCCTCGCCTTCGCGTTCCTGACCGCGAACACCACCGACGCGGGGGCCGCGGAGAAGGGCCTCGACAAGCTCGCCGCGGCCGTCGCCCGCTCCTCGTAGGGATTCCGGGGGGCTCCGCATCGGCGCTGGTCCACGTACCGTTGACGCATGACGAGCATCGGTGGTGCCGAGATGGTCGACTGGAATCTCGCGGTGGCGACCGCGACCCGGCTGGTCCGGCCGGGTCCCGAGGTCAGCCGCGACGAGGCCCGGGCCGTGGTGGCGGAACTGCGCAGGCATGCCAGGACCTCCGAACGCCACGTACGCGAGTTCACGCGGATGATCCCCGAGGGCGCGGCCGTCCCCGACACCCCCGTCCTCGTCGTCGACCGGGCGGGCTGGGTCAAGGCCAACGTGGCCGGCTTCCGCGAGCTCCTCGCCCCCCTCCTCGGCAAGATGCAGGACCGCCGCGCCGGCGCCCCCGGCGGCGCCGTCCTCGGCGCGGTCGGCGGCAAGGTCACCGGCGTCGAGCTGGGCATGCTGCTCAGCTTCCTGGCCTCCCGCGTGCTCGGCCAGTACGAGACGTTCGCCCCGGCCGGCCGCGACCTGCCCGGCTCGGCCGCGGGCGGCGGCCGGCTGCTGCTCGTCGCCCCGAACATCGTGCACGTCGAGCGCGAGCTGGACGTGCGCCCGCACGACTTCCGGCTGTGGGTCTGCCTGCACGAGGAGACGCACCGTACGCAGTTCACCGCCGTGCCCTGGCTCCGCGACCACCTCGAGGGCGAGATCCAGACGTTCCTCGGCGCCACCGAGATGGACCCGGCGACCATCTTCGAACGGCTGCGCGAGGCCGCCCAGTCCTTCGCGGCCCCCCGCCCCGACACGGAGCAGGGCGACGAGGGCCGCTCCCTGGTCGAGCTCGTCCAGACCCCCGAGCAGCGCGAGGTGCTGGGTCGGCTGACCGCCGTCATGTCCCTGCTGGAGGGCCACGCCGACTACGTCATGGACGGGGTCGGCCCCGCGGTGGTGCCCTCGGTCGCCGAGATCCGGGAGAAGTTCCAGCAGCGCCGGGCCAGCGGCGCGGGCCGCCTCGACGCCGCGCTGCGCAAGCTGCTGGGGCTCGACGCCAAGCTGCGCCAGTACCGCGACGGCGAGCGGTTCGTACGCGCCGTCGTCGGCGAAGTCGGCATGGACGGCTTCAACCGGGTCTGGACCTCGCCGAACACGCTGCCGACGAAGGCGGAGATCGCCAAGCCCGCGGACTGGGTCGCGCGGGTGCAGCGCAAGGGCGAATAGAAGCGAAGGGGAGTGACTCAGGGGGCGTAAACATGTCTCACTGGGGGAAGCAGCGTCACCCGTCCGAGGGACCGTGAGGCGTGGAAGGCCGTGCGATGCTCAGGGAACGGCTCGGTTCTGTCACCATCGACGCACTCTGAGTGACAACCCCTCATCTCGCGGGGGCTCCCGGCGGGGGCTCCTCACGGGGGCCGGGGCACCGGGCAGCGTCGAACAGCACCGAACAGCACCGAACAGCAGCCGTTCCAGCACCACACCCCCAGCCTTCGAGGCATCCGAACTCCACCGAAGGGCACCGGACATGGGTCCCCATCCTGCGGTCGCGGCGATACGCCTGGCGGTCCGCCGCGTACTCCACGACGTCCTCACCGACCTCACCGACCGTCCTGTCGGCCTCGCCACGGCTCCGTCCGGGAGGACCGCCGCCGCAGCAGCCGGCTCCCCGCCGCTCGTACTCGTCGCCTGCTCCGGCGGCGCCGACTCCATGGCACTCGCCTCCGCCCTCGCCTTCGAGGCGCCCAAGCTCGGCATCCGGGCCGGCGGCATCACCGTCGACCACGGGCTCCAGGTGGGCTCCGACCTGCGCGCCGCCGAGGTCGTCACCCGCATGACCGCACTCCGCCTCGACCCGGTGGAGTCCGTCGCCGTGCGCGTCGGCCGCGACGGCGGACCCGAGGCCGCCGCCCGCGACGCCCGCTACGCCGCCCTGGACGAGGCCGCGGACCGCCTGGGCGCCGCCGCCGTGCTGCTCGGCCACACCCGGGACGATCAAGCCGAAACCGTCCTGCTGGGGCTCGCCCGCGGCTCCGGCATCCGCTCGCTGTCCGGCATGGCCGAAGTCTCCGGCGGCCCGGGCCGCAGCCACCGCTACCGCCGCCCCTTCCTGCAGGTCGACCGGCAGACCGCCCGCAAGGCCTGCATGGTCCAGTCCCTGCCGGTCTGGGACGACCCGCACAACATCGACCCCGCCTACACCCGCTCCCGGCTCCGCCACGAGGGCCTGCCCGCCCTCGAGAAGGCGCTGGGCAAGGGCGTGGTCGAGGCGCTGGCCCGCACCGCCCAGCTGTCCCGCGACGACGCCGACGCCCTCGACGCCTGGGCCGCCGATGCCGAGGCCGGCGTACGGGACGAGGACGGCCGCCTGGAGTGCGCGAAGCTCTACGCCCTGCCCCCGGCCGTCCGCCGCCGCGTGCTGCGCAGGGCCGTGGTCGCGGCCGGTTCCCCCGCAGGCTCCCTCTTCGCCCGCCACATCGAGGAAGTGGACCGGCTCATCACCGGATGGCGGGGTCAGGGCGCGATCAACCTGCCCGGCCGGGTCGAAGCCCAGCGGCAGGGTGGCAGACTTGTCATCCGGCAGGGCTGATTGGTGCTGAAACACGGCTGAGTCCTCCGGGGGACCCCCCGGAGCCCCGGCCGTCGACGAAAGTGATGCGGGTGGACGAGAAGGACATGGGCAGCGACCTCCAGTCGGTGCTCATCACCAAGGAAGAGATCGACGCGAAGCTGGCCGAGCTGGCCGCGAAGATCGACGCGGAGTACGCGGGCAAGGACCTGCTCATCGTCGGCGTCCTCAAGGGCGCGGTGATGGTGATGGCGGACCTGGCGCGCGCCTTGTCCACCCCGCTCACCATGGACTGGATGGCGGTGTCCTCGTACGGCGCCGGGACCCAGTCCTCCGGTGTGGTCCGGATCCTCAAGGACCTGGACACCGACATCAAGGACAAGCACGTCCTGATCGTCGAGGACATCATCGACTCGGGCCTGACCCTGTCCTGGCTGCTGTCGAACCTGGGCTCCCGCCAGCCGGCCTCGCTCGAGGTCGTCACGCTGCTGCGCAAGCCCGACGCCGCCAAGGTCGCGATCGACGTGAAGTGGGTCGGCTTCGACATCCCGAACGAGTTCGTCGTCGGCTACGGCCTCGACTACGCGGAGAAGTACCGCAACCTGCCGTTCGTCGGCACCCTCGCCCCGCACGTCTACGGCGGCTGACGCCGCGGGCCCCGGTCGGGGCCCGCACAGGGGAACCCTGGAACGATTCCTGCCGTTGGAGCAGGGGAAAGCAGTTCTGTCAGCCGTCCCACGAGGCCGCGGGTGACAATACAGGGGTACATTCCGAAGAACAGTCTTTACTCACAGCAGCATTTACCTACGGGCAGGAGGGACGGGGCGCCTGGCGCCCCGTATGGATGGACGTGAAGCGATACTTCCGTGGGCCGGTCATGTGGATCGTGCTGGCCGTCCTCGCCGTGGTCGTGTTGATGAACGTCGTCGGCTCCGGCGGCGGCTACAAGTCGGTGGAGACCAGCGAGGTCATCAAGGCGATCAACAGTGGCCAGGTGGAGAGCGCCAAGCTCACCACCGGTGACAGCCAGATGATCAAGATCGAGCTGAAGAAGGACCAGAAGCTCGGCGACAACGACGGCACCAAGTTCCAGGCCAACTACATCGGGGACCAGGGCGTCGGGCTCGCCAAGGACCTCCAGACCAAGTACGAAGCCGGTCAGATCCCGAACGGGTACACCGTCTCGCCGGACAAGACCAGCCCGTTCCTCAGCGTGCTGCTCTCCCTGCTGCCCTTCGTCCTCATCGTCGTCGTCTTCTTGTTCCTGATGAACCAGATGCAGGGCGGCGGCTCCCGGGTGATGAACTTCGGGAAGTCCAAGGCCAAGCTCATCACCAAGGACACCCCGAAGACGACGTTCGCCGACGTCGCGGGCTCGGACGAGGCCGTCGAGGAACTCCACGAGATCAAGGAGTTCCTGCAGGAGCCGGCGAAGTTCCAGGCCGTCGGGGCGAAGATCCCCAAGGGCGTGCTGCTCTACGGCCCGCCCGGCACCGGCAAGACCCTGCTGGCGCGTGCCGTCGCGGGCGAGGCGGGCGTCCCGTTCTACTCGATCTCGGGTTCCGACTTCGTCGAGATGTTCGTCGGTGTCGGTGCCTCGCGTGTCCGCGACCTGTTCGAGCAGGCCAAGGCCAACGCCCCGGCGATCGTCTTCGTCGACGAGATCGACGCCGTCGGCCGGCACCGCGGTGCGGGCCTCGGCGGCGGCCACGACGAGCGCGAGCAGACCCTGAACCAGCTGCTCGTCGAGATGGACGGCTTCGACGTGAAGGGCGGCGTCATCCTGATCGCCGCCACGAACCGCCCGGACATCCTCGACCCGGCGCTGCTGCGCCCGGGCCGCTTCGACCGGCAGATCGCGGTCGACCGTCCCGACATGCAGGGCCGTCTGGAGATCCTCAAGGTCCACCAGAAGGGCAAGCCGGTCGCTCCGGACGTCGACCTCTCGGCCGTCGCCCGCCGCACCCCCGGCTTCACGGGTGCCGATCTGTCCAACGTCCTGAACGAGGCGGCGCTCCTGACCGCCCGCTCGGACCGCAAGCTGATCGACAACCACATGCTGGACGAGGCCATCGACCGCGTCGTGGCGGGCCCGCAGAAGCGGACCCGGATCATGTCGGACCGGGAAAAGAAGATCACCGCGTACCACGAGGGCGGCCACGCCCTGGTCGCGGCGGCCTCCCCGAACTCCGACCCGGTCCACAAGATCACGATCCTGTCCCGCGGCCGGGCCCTGGGCTACACCATGGTCCTGCCCGACGAGGACAAGTACTCGACCACGCGCAACGAGATGCTCGACCAGCTGGCGTACATGCTGGGCGGGCGCGCGGCCGAGGAACTGGTCTTCCACGACCCGACCACCGGTGCGGCGAACGACATCGAGAAGGCCACGGCGACGGCCCGCGCGATGGTGACCCAGTACGGCATGACCGAGCGCCTCGGCGCGATCAAGTTCGGCGGGGACAACACCGAGCCGTTCCTGGGCCGCGACATGTCGCACCCGCGGGACTACTCGGAAGAGGTCGCGGCGCTGGTCGACGAAGAGGTCAAGAAGCTCATCGAGACGGCGCACAACGAGGCCTGGGAGATCCTGGTCGAGAACCGCGACGTCCTCGACAACCTCGTGCTGGCGCTCCTCGAGAAGGAGACGCTGAACAAGGAGCAGATCGCCGAGATCTTCTCGACGATCGTGAAGCGCCCGGCCCGCCCGGCGTGGACCGGCTCTTCGCACCGCACCCCGTCGACCCGTCCGCCGGTGCTCTCTCCCAAGGAGCTCCAGCTGACGAACTCGGCGAACGGCACGTCGGCGAGCGCGCCGGTCGTGTCCGTGGAGAAGGAGCCGTCCCCGGAGGACCGCGCCGAGTAGCCCTCGGCCGGACCGTCCCGGAATGGATGCCGCGCCCCCCAGGTTCTAGCCTGGGGGGCGCGGCACTTTTGCGTGCCCGCGAGCGCCAGTGCACACAGGAACGAGGAAGAGATGACCGACCCAGTGACCCTGACCGGTGACGAGGGCACGATCGGCGAGTTCGACGAGAAGCGCGCCGAGGCGGCGGTCCGCGAACTTCTGATCGCGGTCGGCGAGGACCCGGACCGCGAGGGCCTCCTCGAAACCCCGGCACGCGTGGCGCGGGCGTACAAGGAGATATTCGCCGGCCTCTACCAGAAGCCCGAAGAGGTCCTGACGACCACCTTCGACCTGGGCCACGACGAGATGGTCCTGGTCAAGGACATCGAGGTCATGAGCAACTGTGAACACCACCTCGTGCCGTTCCACGGCGTCGCGCACGTCGGCTACATCCCGTCCGTCGACGGCAAGATCACCGGCCTGTCGAAGCTGGCACGCCTCGTGGACGTGTTCGCCCGCCGCCCGCAGGTGCAGGAGCGGCTGACCACGCAGATAGCGGACTCCCTGATGGAGATCCTGGAGCCGCGCGGGGTCATCGTCGTCGTCGAGTGCGAGCACATGTGCATGACGATGCGCGGGGTCCGCAAGCCCGGTGCGAAGACCATCACCTCGGCGGTCCGCGGCCAGCTCCGCGACCCCGCGACCCGCAACGAGGCCATGAGCCTCATCATGGCGCGCTGACCGGCTGACCACGGGGGCGGGCGCAGGCTACGGCCAGGCGTGGGCCCCCGCGGCGGGCGCCGTCCCGCCGACCCCGGCCAGGGGCCGTCTCAGGCGCGGGAGGGGGAGTGGGGGGCGGTGTCGTCGTCTTCCGGGAGCTTCAGGACGTGCTCCAGGAAGAGGGCGGCGGCGATGACGGCCGCGCCCGCCAGGACCGAGAAGGCGGCGTACCAGGCCTGGTCGCGGCGAGCGGGCACCTCCAGGCCGCCCGCCCACAGGAAGACGCCCACACCGCCGTACATGCCCGCCACGAGGGCCGCCACGAGGGCGCTGGCCTGTCCGAAGACGACCGCGCGGGCCGCCATCAGCGGCTCCACGCCCTTGGCGCCGGGCCGCCGCTCGCGCTGGGCCTTGAGGCGGGACCGCAGCGAGAGGGCCGTGGCCAGCAGGACGACGGCGATGGCGCCGAGGACGATGGGCGCGGCCAGCGGGACGCCCGGCAGGGTCCCGTACGCGTTCCACAGCCGGGCGCCCGCCCAGGACAGCACCCCGGCGACGGCGAAGATCCCCGCCAGGACCGCCGGCCTCAGTTGCTTCACGTGCCCGTTCCCCGCTTTCCGCGCCAAGTCGTCAGCCGCCGCAGTCCACAGGCTGCAGCCACAGGTTAACGACTACTCGGGGAGGCGGAGTTCCAGGTCCGGACGCGGCGTGACGCCGGCCAGGCCGATTCCGGCCAGCAGGGACGCGACCGCGCCGTGCCCGGGGATCTGCGCCTCGGGGTCGATGTCGTTCCACGGGGCCAGGACGAAGGCCCGCTGGTGGGCCCGCGGGTGCGGGAGGGTGAGGACCGGGTCGTCCGAGACCACCTCGGCGTACGACACGATGTCGACGTCGATGGTGCGCGGACCCCAGCGCTCGTCGCGGACGCGGTCGAAGGCCTCTTCGATGGCGTGGCCGCGCTCCAGCAGCGAGGACGGGGGCAGCGTGGTCCGTACGCGGACCACCGCGTTGAGGTACGACGGCTGGGAGCCGGGCTCGACGCCCCACGGCTCCGTCTCGTAGACGCGGGAGACGGCCTTGACCCGCAGGCCGGGGGTGTCGCCGAGGGCGTCGATGGCGCCCTGGAGGGTCTCCAGGCGGTTGCCGAGGTTCGCGCCGAGCGCGATGACGGCCCACCTCGGGTTGGAGAGGGTCGTGTCGGCCGCGTCCACCGTCTCCACGACGGATGCGGGCACCGGCTGGACGGTGGGGTCGCTCTGGGCGTTCAGTCCGTTGTTCACACGCGGCTCCGGGTGATCGTGATGGTCACGTCGTCGAAGGGGACGGTGATGGGGGCGTCCGGTTTGTGGACGACGACCTCCACCTGTGCGACCGCTTCGTGCTTCAGGCACTGCTGGGCGATCCGCTCGGCGAGGGTCTCGATCAGGTCGACGGGCTCTCCCTGGACCACGTCGACGACTTCCTCGGCGACGACCCCGTAGTGCACGGTCTTCGCCAGGTCGTCGTCGGCCGCCGCGGGGCGGGTGTCGATGTGGAGCACCAGGTCGACGATGAAGGTCTGGCCTTCCTCGCGTTCCCGGGGGAAGACGCCGTGGTGCCCGCGAGCCTTGAGGCCGCGCAGCGCGACACGATCCACGCGAATCACTCCTGCTTTCGTAGGTGCTTCCGGTCCGGGACTCCCCGGATCCATGGGCCTGCGCCGAGTGCGGTCGGCGTCGTCCGTCTTCGAATTTACCTGCGAAAGGCCTCGGATCCCGCCGGAGGGGTCAGGCGGAGTCCTCCTCCTCGTCCTCGTCGGAGTCCGTGAGGACGGGAGAACCGTGGTGGGACCAGAGTCGCCAGCCCCCGGATGTGCGTCGGAACACATTCGTGGCGACGACCAGCTGGCCGACGAGCGGGCCGAGCTCTCCGCCGTCCTCGGCGGGCCCGCCGCTGAGGATGTTCTCCGTGCACGTCACCAGAGCGGTGTCGCCTATGACGGCGACCTTCGTGTCGGTGAGGAAGAACTGGATGTAGTCGGTGTGGGACATGATCAGCGCGTACGAGCGCAGCACCTCGCCGCGGCCCGAGAGCACCGGCCAGCCCGGGTGCACGCAGGAGATCTCGTCCTCGAGCCAGAGCGCCGACAGTGCGTCGAAGTCCCCCTGCTCCATGGCCTCGTAGAAGGCCGTGTTGACCTCTTCGACGGCTTCGATGTCGGTAAGGCTCACCGTTCCCCTCTCCTGGCTGCTATACGGGTCCCTCCGCCGGCGGGGCGGATCACAGGGCCCCTTCCACGGCGCGGGCCACCCGAACCGCGTCGGCGGTGGCCCGTACCTCGTGGACCCGTACGGCCCAGGCGCCCTGGTGGGCGGCGATGGCGGAAACGGCGGCGGTGGCGGCGTCGCGTTCGCGGGCGGGCGGCGGGGCGGCGTCGGCGGCGCCGGCCAGGACCCGGCCGAGGAAACGCTTCCGCGACGCGGCGACCAGCAGCGGGAAGCCGAGGGCGCGCAGCTCGGGGAGGTGGGCGACGAGGGCGAGGTCGTGCTCGGCCATCTTCGCGAAGCCGAGGCCGGGGTCGACGACCAGCCGCTCGGGGGCGATCCCGCCGGCGACGACCGCGTCGATGCGGGTGCGGAGCTCGGCGGTGACCTCGGCGACGACGTCCCCGTAGACGGCGAGGCGGTTCATGTCGTCGCTGAAGCCGCGCCAGTGCATGACGACGAACGGCACCTCGGCGGCAGCGACGGCCGGGATCATGCCGGGGTCGGCGAGCCCGCCGCTGACGTCGTTGACCAGCAGCGCGCCGGCGGCCACGGCCTGGGCGGCGACGGAGGCGCGCATGGTGTCGACGGAGACGGTGACCCCCTCGGAGGCCAGGCCGCGCACGACGGGGACGACGCGGCGCAGCTCCTCCTCCTCGTCGACGCGTGAGGCGCCGGGGCGGGTGGACTCGCCGCCGACGTCGACGAGGTCGGCGCCCTGGGCGACGAGGTCCAGGCCGCGCTTGACGGCGGCGGTGGTGTCGAACCAGCGCCCGCCGTCGGAGAAGGAGTCGGGGGTGACGTTGACGACGCCCATGACCCCGCAGCGGTCCCATTCCGGCAGGCCTGCGACCCGGCCCCTGCCGGCGGCCCCGCGCTCGATGTTCATGGCTCCAGGGTAGGGCCGCGTCCCTGACCGGGCCGTACGCGGGTTCCGGGCCCAGGAGCCCGGGCGCGGAAACGCCGGAGCCCGGCCTGCCGCGGGTGCGGCGGGCCGGGCTCAGGGGGCCGGGCCGGGGTCAGGCGACCTGGACCTCGCGTTCGGGCTGGGCCTGGACCGGGACCTTCGCGGTCACGTGCGTGTGGGCGCAGGTGCGGACCGGCTTGGGGCGGCGCCGGCTGGCGAACAGCCGGGGCAGGGCCAGCGTGACGAAGCCCTCGGCCTGCATCGCGGCGAAGCCGATGCGGGGCAGGTCGCGGGTGGTGCGGAAGACCACGAAGCGGGGCTCCCAGCGGGGCTTGAACTTCGCGTTGAACTTGTACAGCGACTCGATCTGGAACCAGCGCGAGAGGAACACCAGCAGGCTGCGCCACATCCGCAGGACCGGGCCGGCGCCGATCTTCTCGCCGCGGGCGAGGGCCGAGCGGAACATCGCGAAGTTCAGCGAGACCTTCTCGATGCCGAGGGACGGCGAGGCCTCCAGGGAGGCGACGATCAGCAGCTCGTTCATGCCGGGGTCGGCGGCGCGGTCGCGGCGCATCAGCTCCAGCGACATGCCGTCCTTGCCCCACGGGACGAAGTGCAGGACGGCCTTGAGGTCGCCGAACGGGCTGGTGTCGCCCTCCTCCACGCGGTGGGCGGTGGCGATGTAGCAGTCGCCGTCGCCCGGGTCGCCGACGCGGCCGAGGGCCATGGAGAAGCCGCGCTCGGTGTCGGTGCCGCGCCAGGCGTCGGCGGCGCCCCGTACCTGCTCCAGCTCCTCGTCGGTCAGCTCGCTGACCCGGCGGACCTTGGTGGTGTAGCCGTTGCGCTCGATGCGCTTCACCATCTGGCGGACGTTGCGCATGGCCCGTCCGGAGAGGGAGAAGTCTTTGACGTCGACGATCGCCTCGTCGCCGAGCTCCAGGGCGTCCAGGCCGGTCTCGCGGGTCCAGACCTCGCCGCCCGTCTCGCTGCAGCCCATGACGGCGGGAGTCCAGGAGTGGGCCTTGGCCTCCTCCATGAACCGCTCGATGGCGCCGGGCCAGGCCTCGACGTCGCCGATGGGGTCGCCGGAGGCGAGCATCACGCCGGAGACGACGCGGTAGGTGACGGCGGCCTTGCCGCTGGGGGAGAAGACGACGGCCTTGTCGCGGCGGAGCGCGAAGTGGCCCAGCGAGTCGCGGCCGCCGTGCTTGGTGAGCAGCTCGCGCAGCTTGAGCTCGTCGTCGGGGGTGAGCTGCGCGGCCGGGTGCTCGGGGCGGAAGGCCAGGTAGATGGTGGTGAGCGCGGTCAGCATGCCGAGGGCGCCGAGGGAGTAGCCCACGGTCCAGGACACGCGGCCGGCGTAGTCGACGGGGCCCTCGAAGCCGAAGAGGCCGTACACGACGTGGCTGATCTGCTCGTAAATACCCGGATGGCCGACGACGCGGCTCGGGTGGGAGTTGACGATGACCAGACCCAGGCCGATGGAGCCCGCGCTCATCAGCACGAAGTTGGCGAGCGCCTTCCAGCGGCTGCGCGGGTCCGGCAGCGCCTTGAACTCGTTCTGGTGCCGCACGATCAGCCCGAGGAGGACCGCCGCGATGACGACACCGATGATGGAGTGCCGGTACGTGAACTGCGCGACGGCACCGGCCGGGAGCAGCACGACGGCGGCCCGCCAGGCACGGCGCTTGCGGCGCTTGAGACCGTGGGCGAGGAGGAGGAGCAGAACGCCCGCGCTGAGGGCGAGGGCGGCTGCGAACGGGCCCAGCGAACCGGGCAGCACCTCGGTGACCGCGTGGAACCGGCTGTGCCGGAACCGCGGGAACACTCCCGCCGCGATGTCCAGAAGGCCGACGATCATGACGGCCGTACCTACCAGGCCGGGCACCGACTCCGGTCGTGGGCCGCGGAAGATTCGGCGGACCTGCTTCGGAACCTGTCCCGACTTATCGCCATCTATCCTGCTAGACATCGCTTCCCGTTGCTCCGCGAGAGATCATGTGGCCGAAGGCCGCGACAGCCTCCGGAGTGTGGTGCGTCCACTAGGACGACATCGGGGTCGAGCGGGTTCACTCTTCCGCCGAGAAAAACTAGTCCTGCCATCAGAAAGTCGACTGACTGCTCATGGGTCTCACCAGTAATACGGTTCTGGCGCTGGCCATCGTCGCCGGTGTGCTGCTGTTCGCAGCCACGGTGTGGTTCTGGCCCCGGCTCTCGGGCCGCACCTGGCGTGCGCTGCTCGGCCGGATCGGCCTCCTGCTCGCGACCCAGCTGGCGCTGTTCTCGGCCGTCGGCCTGGCGGCGAACAAGTCCTTCTCCTTCTACGGCTCGTGGGCGGACCTGTTCGGCCAGCAGACAACTGTCGGCAAGGTCGTGGACCACTCGATGAGCAGCAAGGACATCAAGGTCGTCGACAAGCAGAAGCTCGACGTGCCGGGCGGCGCCCAGCCCCAGGTGGGGGGACAGATCCTGAAGGTTGCCATAACCGGGCAGAAGTCGAAAATAACGAGCCCCGGGTACGTGTGGCTGCCGCCGGAGTACTTCCAGCCGCAGCACAAGGACAAGAACTTCCCGGCCTCCATCGTGCTGACGGGCTACCCGGGCACCGCCGAGAACCTCATCAAAGGGCTGAACTACCCGATGACGGCCTTCAAGCAGGCCAAGGCGGGCAAGATGAAGCCGATGATCCTGGTGATGCTGCGCCCGACGATCGCGCCGCCGCGTGACACCGAGTGCGTGGACATACCCGGCGGACCGCAGACCGAGACCTTCTTCGGCCAGGACCTGCCGCAGGCCATCCAGGACACCTTCCGGGTCGGCAAGAAGCCGCAGAACATGGGCTTCATCGGCAACTCCACGGGCGGTTACTGCGCCCTGAAGATCGCCGCGCACTACCCGCAGACCTTCGGCGCCGCCGCGGGTCTGTCCGCGTACTACGACGCCGCCAACGACGCGACGACGGGCAACCTGTTCCAGGGCGACGACAAGCTGAAGAAGCGCGCGGACGTCCTGCACAGCATCGAGCACAAGCAGCCGTCGGGTACGTCCTTCCTGGTCACCAGCAGCGAGCAGGGCGAGCCGAACCTCGGCGACACCAAGAAGTTCATCAAGCTGGTCAAGGGCCCGGACCGGGTCTCCTCGATCATCCTCGACAGCGGCGGCCACAACTTCAACACGTGGCGCCGCGAGATCCCGCCGATGCTCGTGTGGATGAGCAACCGCATCCAGGCCTGACGCCGGGCCCTGGCCCTAAGCCTCTTGCAGTTGGGCCCGGCGCAGGGCCCGGTGGACGCCCTCCGGGGTCAGTACGCCGACCAGCGCGCCGGTGTCCGGGTCCGTGACCCCGATCCGGCCGGAGTCCTCCTGCAGCAGCAGCGCGAGCGCCTCGCGCAGACTCGCCCCCAACGCCACTTCGGCGGTGGGGGCTTTCCCGTCGGCCTCCGCCAGGTCGGCCCGCCCCACCGGGGTGACCGCGAGCCGCTTCAGGCCCCGGTCCGCGCCGACGAAGGAGGCCACGTACTCGGTGGCCGGCGCGCCCAGCACCGCGGCCGGGCGGGCGAACTGCTCGATGGTTCCCGCGCCGTAGACGGCGATGCGGTCGCCGAGCCGGACCGCCTCCTCCAGGTCGTGCGTGACCAGCAGGATCGTCTTGCGCACCGTCTTCTGCAGCGCCAGGAACTCGTTCTGCAGGCGTTCGCGGACCACCGGGTCCACCGCCCCGAACGGTTCGTCCATCAGCAGCACCGGCGGATCGGCGGCCAGCGCCCGGGCGACGCCGACGCGCTGGCGCTGCCCGCCGGAGAGCTGCTCCGGGTAGCGGCCCCCGTACACGGCCGGGTCCAGGCCCACGAGTTCGAGGAGCTCGGCCGCCCGGGCGCGCGCCTTGGCCTTGGGGGTGCCGATCAGCTGCGGCACGGTCGCGGTGTTCTCCAGCACCGTCTTGTGCGGGAACAGCCCGACCTGCTGGATGACGTACCCGATGTGCCGGCGCAGCTCGACCGGATCGGCGTTCGCGATGTCCTCGCCGCCGAGCAGGATCCGGCCGGAGGTCGGCTCGATGAGCCGGTTGACCATCTTCATCGTGGTGGTCTTGCCGCACCCGGACGGGCCCACGAGGGTGACCAGCTCGCCCTCCGCGACCTCGAAGGACAGGTCCTCGACGGCCGTCGTCCCGTCGGGGTAGCGCTTGGTCACATGCTCGAATCGGATCACCCGCCCATCCTCCCCTACGCACTGCGCGTCGTTCGTGACGGGAGTATTACCCCCTGCGAAGGATTCCGGCCACGGTCGGCCCGGCGGGTTAGGGTCGCTCCTGACCGTCCTCTTTCGGACGGGTGTACGCGACAGCGGCCGGGGGTGAGGGCATGGCCGGGCAGAACTGCCTGGTGGCGAACGACTGGATCTGCTGGGAGTACGTCACCTCCCGCTCCCAGGAGCTCACCGACGCCACGGTCCAACATGTGTGGATCACGGGCGTGTCGGTGCTTATCGGCCTCGCCGTCTCCCTCCCGCTGGCCCTGCTGGCCCGTCGCGGCCGGCACTGGGCCGCGCCCGTGCTGGGCCTGACCACCCTGCTCTACACGGTCCCCTCGCTCGCCATGTTCTCCCTGCTGCTGCCGCTGTTCGGGCTGTCGGCCTCGCTGGTGGTGACCGGCCTGGTGCTGTACTCGCTGACCATCCTGGTCCGCAATGCGATGGCCGGCCTGGAAGCCGTCCCCGAGGAAGTGCGGGAGGCCGCGCGCGGGATGGGCTACGGGCCCGCGCGGCTGCTGTGGCAGGTCGAACTGCCGCTTGCGCTGCCCGCTCTGCTCGCCGGGGTGCGGATCGCCACGGTGTCCACGGTGGCGCTGACCACCGTCGGCTCCATCGTGGGCAAGGGCGGCCTCGGCAACCTCATCGCCCCGGCGGTCAACAGCTCCTTCAAGGCCCAGGTGCTCACCGCCTCCGTGCTGTGCGTGCTGCTCGCGCTGGTGGCGGACCTGCTGCTGCTCGGAGTGCAACGGCTGCTCACGCCGTGGACACGGGCGGCGCGGACGACGCGGACGACGCGCGCCGGGCGGGCCGGGCGGGCCGAGCGCCTGACGCGGACGGCGAAGGGGGCCTGAGGCGATGGGTGTGATGGGACAAGCCTGGGACTGGCTGGCGAACGGGGCCAACTGGTCCGGCGAGAACGGCGTGTGGCACCGGCTCGGCGAGCACGTCTACGTCAGCGGGATCTCCCTCGCCATCGCCTGCGCGGTCGCCCTCCCGGTCGGGCTGTGGCTCGGCCACATCGGCAAGGGCGGGGCGCTCGCGATCAACGTGTCCAATGTCGGGCGGGCCGTGCCCGTCTTCGCGGTGCTGGCCCTGTTCATGGTCTCGCCGCTGCGCAGCGCGGGCTACGTGCCCACCATCGCCGCCCTCGTGCTCTTCGCCGTTCCGCCGCTGCTGACCAATGCGTACGTCGGCATGCGGGAGGTGGACCGCTCGGTGGTGGAGGCCGCCCGGGGCATGGGCATGTCCGGCGGCCAGCTCTTCTGGCGGGTGGAACTGCCGCTCGCGCGGGAGCTGGTGATGACCGGGCTGCGCTCGGGCGCCGTCCAGGTCATCGCCACGGCCACGATCGCGGCCATGGTCGGCCAGGGCGGCCTCGGCCGGATCATCACCGCCGGCTTCAACACGTACAACACCCCGCAGGTCGTCGCGGGGGCCCTGCTGGTGGCGGCGCTCGCCCTGCTGGTCGAGGGCGCCCTGGTGGCGGCGGACCGGCTGTTCCCGCGTCCGGCGGCGCGCTGAGGCTCCGGCCGGCCCGCGGGCGCTTCCCTTCCCTGTCCGTCCTCTCTCGTTCCCACTCCCTTGGAGGAGCAAAGATGAGCAAGTCCACGCGCATCCTCGGCGCCGTACTGGGGGCGGCGGCCCTGACCGCCTCGCTCACCGCGTGCGGCGGAGACAGCCTGGAGAAGAGCAAGGACACCGGTGCGTCCGCGCCCTCGGACTCCGGGTCCGGCAAGGGCAAGGTCGTGATCGGCGCGGCCGGGTTCACCGAGTCCAACGTGCTCGCGGAGCTGTACGCGCAGGTACTCAAGGACGCGGGCTACAGCACCTCGATCACCACGGTGAACAACCGCGAGCTGTACGAGCCCTCGCTGGAGAAGGGCGAGATCGACGTCGTCCCGGAGTACGCGGCCACCCTCGCGGAGTTCCTCAACGCCAAGGTGAACGGGCCGAAGGCGCCCGAGGAGAAGCCGGTCGCGTCGAGCGACGTGGCGGCGACGGTGGCGGGGCTGGAGAAGCTGGCGGGCCCCCTCGGCCTGAAGGTGCTGCCGGCGGGCGCGGCGGTCGACCAGAACGCGTTCGCGGTTTCGAAGGAATTCGCCCAGAAGAACAACCTGAAGACCCTTTCCGACCTTGGTAAGTCGGGTCTGAAGGTGAAGATCGCGGCGGGCGACGAATGCGCCGTACGACCCTTCTGCGCGCCCGGGTTGAAGAAGACGTACGGAATCGACGTTTCCGGCATCGACCCGAAGGGCGTCGGCACCCCGCAGGCCAAGCAGGCGGTCAAGGACGGCGTGGACCAGCTGGCGCTCACCACGACCACGGACGCCACCCTCGACAGCTTCGGGCTGGTCCTGCTGGAGGACGACAAGAAGCTCCAGAACGCCGACAACGTCCTGCCGGTGGTCAACGCCGAGGACGCGGGTTCCCCGGAGATCGCGGCCGCCCTCGACAAGCTGACCAAGGTCCTGACGACCGCCGACCTCGTCGAGCTGAACAAGAAGGTGGACGCGCAGCGCGAGAAGCCTGCGGATGCCGCGAAGGCCTATCTGAAGGCGAAGGGCCTGACGAAGTAGGCGTAGTTACGGGTTTGGTGGAGAAATGACGGGTAACTGCCCGGCCACAGATTGCCGGGCAGTTACCCCACTGGACCCCCACGCCCTGTAAATTTCAGGCCATGCCCCGTGGACGCCACCGCAATCCCGAACCCCTGCACCGGCTGCTCACGCCGACGACCGTGGCCGGAGTCTCCGTCGCCAGTGCGGCCGCGGCCTGGCTGATCGCGGAACCCTTGCCGCTACGCCTGCTCGTGGCCCTCACGGCGGCCACGGGCGTGGCCGGCGCCGTCGTCATGCGCGCCTGGGACCGCTCCGCCGGGCGCCGCGTCGCGGAACTCGCACGCGAACGGGTCAAGGACGAGTGGAAGACCGAGGAGCGGATAGCCGAGCTCGAGTCCGACCTCGAAGAGGCCCGCGCGCTGCGCGCCAAGCTCGACGCGAAGCTGCGCGCCAAGCGGGTCGAACTCGCGGGGCTGCGCGGCGAGCACGCGGCGCTGCTGCGGCGGTACGCGACCGCCGAGACCGAGCGGGCCAGCGCCCTGGAGGGCCGCCGGCTGCTCGCCATCGAGGCCGCCGCGGCCCCGGCGGCGGCGCCCAAGGAGCTCCCGGCGGTCTCCGAGGAGCGCACGTCGAGCGGCGCACCCACCAGCGTCGGCTACGCCCGGGCCCATGCGGCCATGAAGGCCCTCGCCCGCAAGGCCGCGGCGGACCCGGCCCGGCCGAAGATGCTCGAGGGCCGGGGCACCGAGCCCAGGGCCCTGGAGGCCGGGTCGCCGGCCGGTGGACCGCATTCCCGTACGGACGGCGCCCCGGGCGCTCCCGCGACGGCGGTCCCGGCGCGCCGCCCGGCCGCGGCGGTGGCCCCGTACTCGGCCGCACGCCGCTCGGCGTCCCGCGTCGAGGGCGGCTTCGACTTCTTCGGCACCAAGACCGCCGCCCAGGCCCGAGCGGTGATCGAGTCGGTCCAGAACGAGGACCTGGCCGACGTGGTCGGCGCGGAGGCCCTCGAAGTCCACAAGGCGGAGTCGGCCCGGGCCGCCGCCGAGCCGCCGGTCAAGGAGCAGGGTTTCAAGCCGGCCACCCCCGAGCAGCGCGCGGTGGGCCAGGTCATCGACCTGACGGCGCACGACGAGACCGAGCCGATCGACGTCGTCCGGCTGCGCACGGCCATCTCGTAGCCGTACGACCGGGACGCCGGGCGGTGGCTCAGGGGTAGGCCAGGACCATGAGCACGGCCAGGGCCTCCAGGGCCGACTGGGTCGCGAGGGCGCCCTTCTGGAACCTGCGGGGCGCGGACTGCACCGCCACGCAGGACGCCACGACCCCGGCGAGCAGCGCCAGGAAGACCTCCCCGGGGAACGGCCGGCAGCCGCCGTGCGTCAGGCAGCTGCTGCCGACCTCGGTCGACAGCACGAGGACCTTCGCGGCCACCAGCGCGGGCAGGAGCAGCAGGGCGGCGATCCCCGCGTTCCGCCGGATGCGCCGGGCGGCGGCCTCGGCCGGCGACTCGGGAGCGGGCGCGAGGAGGGGGAGCTCCGGGTTCCAGGACATGCCGCCATCCTGTCGGCGCCCCCGGTGCGGGGGATCCGCGCGGGTACTCAGATCGGCGGACCGGCGTACTCAGCCCGGGCCGCGCGTTCAGAACAGCGGCAGTTGACCCGGCAGTTCCGACAGGACGAACCCGTCCAGCGTCGGCGCGGACGCCCCGAGCACCACCCGCGCCCTGGATCCGGGGCAGGAGACCAGGTCGCCGCGGGCCCGCCCGGCGGGAGGGTCGTGGCGGGCGATCCGGCCGGCGGTCACGGCGCAGTCGCGCCCGCATGCGGGACAGGCCCGTCTGGGGGAGTGGGACATGCCCCAAGTCTGCACTCCTGCACCGACATCGGCACCGCCGTCGGCACGGCCCTCGCTACCGTCGTCAGCGCCGCCGTCAGCTCCCGGCCCCCGCCCCCGCGGCGGCCGTACCCGCCTCCGCCCGGTCGGCCAGCCACTTCTCGTGGGCCGCGCACACCCGGTCCCACAGCGCCCCTCGGTCCTCCGGCGTCAGATCGTCGAGTTGCCGCTCGAAGAGCCCGCCCACCACCGCCCAGAACTCCCCGGGCGTGTCCAGGACCCGCTCGCTCGTCCCCTTCACGGGATCGATCCGGCTCAGCACCCGCCCCCGCAGCGTGTCGACCCCGTGCGCGTCGCGCCGCAGCAGCGCGAGGGTCCGTACGAAGCCGGAGTCCGACGAGGTCGACAGCCGCACGTGCGTGGCCTCGAAGTCGACCGTAGCCGCCGGCGCCGAGAGGATGTTGACCACCGGACAGGGGCTCGCCTCGTTGACGTACCTCCAGCCGGGCGCCTCCCCCTCCAGCGGGGCCAGCCCGTACGTGAACTCCCCCTGCCGGTGCGTGCCGGCGCGCAGCGGCAGCGGCTCGTACGGGCCGTCGCCGAGGCCTGCGTCGACGAAGTACTCCTCCCCGCCGACCCGGACGGTCAGCGCGAGGTGGTCGCCGCTGACGTCGCGCCGCTCGCGCTCCGACGCCCCGAGGACACCCGCGAGGTGGCGGGTCACCTCGAAGCCGAGGGTTTCCAGGAGCAGTGCGAAGGCGCCGTTGAGGTGGAAGCAGTACCCGCCGCGCCCGGCCGCGAAGCGGCGTGCGGACAGCTCGGGGTCGATGCCGGGCGGCCGGCCGAGCTGGATGTCGAGGTTCTCGTACGGGATGCGCTCGAGGTGGGCGCGCTGGAGCGCGAAGAGCGCCTCCACGGTGGGCCCGGGCGGCCGCGGGAAGCCGAGCCGCCGCAGGTAGCCGTCGTATACGCCAGGGGTCATCCCCGCACCCTAAGCAGAAAACTCCCGCGCCATCACGGGAGTTCCCGCGACGTGTCACTTGTCGATGTCGCCCACGACGAAGAACAGCGAGCCCAGGATCGCCACCATGTCCGCGACCAGCTGGCCGGGCAGCAGCACCGACAGGGCCTGGATGTTGTTGAACGAGGCGGAGCGCAGCTTCAGCCGGTACGGGGTCTTCTCGCCCTTGGAGACGAGGTAGTAGCCGTTGATGCCGAGGGGGTTCTCGGTCCAGGCGTACGTGGCCCCCTCGGGCGCCTTCAGCACCTTCGGGAGGCGCTGGTTGATCGGCCCGGGCGGCAGCTCCGCCATCCGGTCCAGGCAGGCGACCGCGAGGTCGAGCGCATTGTGGGTCTGGTCCAGCAGGCACTCGAAGCGGGCCAGGCAGTCGCCCTCGGTACGGGTGACCACCTTCAGGACGTCCTGGAGCTCTCCGTACGCCAGGTACGGCTCGTCGCGGCGCAGGTCGAAGTCGACGCCGGAGGCGCGGGCGATGGGCCCGGAGACCCCGTACGCGTGCACCGCCTCGGGCGACAGCACGCCCACCCCGCGGGTACGGCCGCGGAAGATCTCGTTGCCGTGGACGAGCTTGTCGTACACGTCCATGCGGGTGCGGACGTCGGCGATCGCGGCGCGCGCCCGGCCGAGCCAGCCGGCCGGGAGGTCCTCCTTGAGGCCGCCGACGCGGTTGAACATGTAGTGCATGCGGCCGCCGGAGATCTCCTCCATGACGGCCTGGAGCTCCTCGCGCTCGCGGAACGCGTGGAAGATCGGGGTGATTCCGCCCAGTTCGAGCGGGTACGAGCCGAGGAACATCAGGTGGTTCAGCACCCGGTTCAGCTCGGCGAGCAGGGTCCGCATCCACACGGCCCGCTCGGGGACCTCCATGCCGAGCATCCGCTCGACCGCCATGACCACGCCGAGCTCGTTGGAGAACGCGGACAGCCAGTCGTGGCGGTTCGCGAGCATCACGATCTGCCGGTAGTCGCGCGCCTCGAAGAGCTTCTCGGCGCCGCGGTGCATGTAGCCGACGACCGGCTCGGCGCTGACGATCCGCTCGCCGTCGAGGACGAGGCGCAGGCGCAGCACGCCGTGCGTGGAAGGGTGCTGGGGTCCGATGTTGAGCACCATGTCGGTGCTTTCCGCCGCACCGCCGATGCCGACCGTGGTCTCCGTCATGGCCGCATTGTCGCAGCCGCAGGGGGTGGGGGGGGGGGGGGGGGGGGGGGGGGGGGGGGGGGGGGGGGGGGGGGGGGGGGGGGGGGGGGGGGGGGGGGGGGGGGGGGGGGGGGGGG
>NZ_JBVIGX010000020.1:102415-128853 GCF_055570595.1 Streptomyces sp. NPDC031132 | reverse complement strand
CGACCCCACCTACTAGCGACCCTCGCAGCCAGAGGCCCACGACCGCCGGGCAGCCCCCGAGAGATCCGCGCAGGTCGGAGCCGGTACGAGGACGCCGTACCGGGCCCTCGGGAAGCTACTACCCCGGTTCGTGTGTGACGTGCGCCCTATGGGGCGAGTCACCCCCATGACGCCCGAATCTCACCGAACGTGTCCGGCTGTACCCTTTGAGAGCCCGGCCGGATACCGCAGCCACCTCGGGATCGAAGGAAACGAGGCCGTTCGAGGGCTGCCTTCCACGCCCACCGCGACACCTTCCACGGCCTGGCGCCCCGCCCCTCCCGCTACCCCCGGGGGACGGCCATGTCCGTGAGCAGTGCGCCCCTCGGGCCGAGGTCCGACCAGGGGCCCTGCGGGCTCAGTACGGCCACGGCCGAGGTCGGGAACTTGGTGCGGACCTGCTCCAAGGCATCCCCCACGGCGGCCCCGGCGACCAGCAGCACCAGATCCTCCAGGCCCGGGTTGTGCCCGACCAGCAGCAAGGTGCCCACCTCGGGAGGGACTTCGCGGACGACGTCGAGAAGGTCCCGCGCGTCCGCCGCGTACAGGCGCGGGTCGTGCCGGACGGGCGGCGTGCGGTCCAGCTCCGCCGCAGCCAGGTCCCAGGTCTCCCGGGTGCGGCGTGCCGGGGAGCACAGCACGAGATCCGGCACGCCGAAGGAGAGGGCCAGCAGTCGGCCGGCGGCGGGCGCGTCGCGCAGCCCGCGCGGCCCGAGCGGACGGTCACGGTCGGGCACCCCGTCCGGCCAGGCGCTCTTGGCGTGCCGCAGGACCACGAGTCGACGGGCCGTGCCTTCTGCGGCCGCGTTCCGTACGTTCTGAACCTCGGGGGCTCGGTCGCGATGCCTCATGCCCCGAGCGTAGGGCCCGGGGCTGTGGTTCGGTCCGTTCGCCGCCGTCGTACGCGCCGGCCCGTTCGCGTGCGCGCCTCCCGGGCGATTTGGCGCCTGGGTTGCCGGAGCCGGGCTGCCCCGCGTACCCGACTCGAACGGGCACAGGATGTCGGGTACGGCAGGGGGTCCGATGCTTAGCGTGGTGATCGCCAAAGAGGAAGGAGACCGGGAGTGCTGGAGCGTCTCAACCAGAGCCTGGAGTACATCGAGCGCCGCCTCGACCAGCAGATCGACGTGGCGGAGCTGGCTCGCATCGCGGCCACCTCGGAGTACCACCTGCGCCGGATGTTCTCCGCGCTCGCGGGCATGCCGCTGTCGGAGTACGTACGGCGCCGTCGGCTCACCGTCGCGGGCGCCGAGGTGCTCGCAGGGCGTGAGTCCTTGTTGGAGATCGCGGTGCGCTACGGCTACGGCTCGGGGGAGGCGTTCGCCCGGGCGTTCCGGGCCATGCACGCAGTGGGCCCCGGTGAGGCCCGGCGTATCGGCTCCCCGCTCGTCTCCCAGCCCCGGTTGACCTTCCGCCTCACCGTCGAAGGGAGCAGCAGCATGCGCTATCGCGTAGTGGACAGGCCGGACTTCAAGGTCGTCGGCCTCAAGGCCCGGGTGCCGTTGGTGCACGCGGGGCCGAACCAGGCGATCATCGACTTCGTCCGCGGGATCGACCCGCAGGTCCTGGGGCGTCTGGAGAAGCTGTCGGACCAGGAGCCGCAAGGCATCGTCGCGGTCTGCGACGATCTGGACCCGAGCCGCGCCCAAGGCACCGAGCTCGACTTCCACCAAGGGGTGATCACGTCGGCGGCCGCCCCCGAAGACACCACGGTACTCACGGTCCCGGCAGGCGTCTGGGCCGTCTTCACCACCTCCGGGCCGGCGCCACAGGCCGTCCAGGAGCTGTGGCGGGACGTGTTCACGCAGTGGTTTCCGTCCAACCCGTACCGCAGTCGCCCCGGCCCCGAGATCCTGCGCACCCGCCTGTCCTCGGACGGGACCGAAGCCGATGCCGAGCTGTGGCTCCCGGTGGAGCGGGAACAGAGCTGAACAAGGCGCTGACCGGCGAGCGCGCCAGTCGGCCGAAGAGGCCGACTGACGCGCTCAGGTGGTGATGCCGATCTCGGCCGCCGCGGCGGTGACGGTCATCCCCCCGTCCGGCGTCGCGGGTGGGCCGTCCGCTCAGCTCCGCTCCGGGTCGAAGAGCACTCCGGGGTTGAGGATCCCGGCCGGGTCGAGCGCCTGTTTCGCGGCCCGCAGCGCCCGGGCGAACGGCTCCGGGCGCTGCCGGTCGTATCCGGGCCGGTGGTCGCGGCCGACGGCGTGGTGGTGGGTGACGGTCGCCCCGTGTGCGCCGAGCACGTCCATCGCGGCGGACTTGATCTCGTCCCACATCGCGACCTCCGAGCCGCGCCTCGCCGGGGCGATGACGGTGAAGTAGGGGGCGGGTCCGTCAGGGTAGACGTGGGTGAAACGGCAGTTGATCATCCCCTCGGCGCCGGTGACCCTGCGTACGACGGCGCCCAGGTCCCGCTGCACGGCCTCGTACAGGGCGTCGGCACGGTCCCAGGTGCAGGCCGTTTCGAAGGTCTCGCTGATCACGCTCATCCGCGCGAGTCCGTCGCGCAGGTAGGGCATGCGCAGGAACGCGGAGCGCCACGCGTCGGCCGCGGGGTCGTCGGCAGGTCCAGCGGTGGGGCCGCCGGCCGCGGGCGGGGTCCCGGCCGGCGAACCGCCGTGGTCCTGCGCCAGGGCGACCAGTTCGGCGAGGCGGTCGGCGACGGGGACGTGCGCGGACTCGACCCCGAGGACGAGTACGCTCCGGCCGCCCCCGGCCACGCCCGCGAGCGCCGCCTCGCCCGGATCGAGCAGCCGGCAGTTGGCCGGGTGCAGGCCCGACTGAGCGATGGCGCGGACCGCACCGGCCGCGGCCTTGAAGTCGTCGAACAGGACCGAGGCGGAGGCCTTGTGGCGCGGCCGGTCCTGCAGCCGCATCCACGCTTCGGTGATCACGCCGAGCGTGCCCTCCGACCCCAGGAACAGTCGGTCCGGGGACGGGCCCGCACCCGAACCGGGCACGCGCAGCGACTCGTTGACGCCGGCCGGGGTGACCACGCGCAAGGACTCGGTCAGATCGTCGATGTGGGTGAGGAGCGTGGCGTAGTGGCCGCCGGCCCGGGTCGCCAGCCAGCCGCCGAGGGTGGAGAACTCGAAGCTCTGCGGAAAGTGGCGCAGGGTCAGCCCGTGCGGCCGCAGTTGGGCTTCGAGGTCGGGCCCGAGCACGCCCGCCTCGATCCGCGCCGCCCTGCTGGCGGTGTCGATCTCGAGTACGCGGTCGAGGGCGGCGAGGTCGAGTGAAACCACGCCGCCGCGCCGGTCCCCGCGGTACTCCACTCCCCCGACCACCGAACTGCCCGCTCCGTAGGGCACGACGACCACGTCCGCGCTCTCGGCCCAGTCCAGGACGTCCACGACGTCCTGCTCGCAGCGGGGGAAGGCGACCTGGTCCGGAGCCGCCCCGAGGTCGCCGCGCAGGGCCCGTACGACGTCGCGGTAGGCCTTGCCGTAGGTGTGGGAGGCCCGGTCCGGCGGGGTGTCGGACATCAGGTGGGCTAGGGAGGACGGCGGGGTGACACGGGCCTTCGGCAGATCGACGGAGCGGACGTCGGGCACCGGCAGCGGGGTGTCGGCCGCACCGGGGACCAGCGCGCCGAGGGCGACGCACTCCCTGTCGGGCAAGGCCTTGTCAGCGGCGCCCCAGCCCCACCAGGAGCGGCGTCGGGGCGAGGCGAGAGGAGCGGCGGGCACGGTCTCGACAGCCATGGCGATATAACCCCCCGGTAATTTACCGCTTGGTAATTTACTCCACCGTATAGTTCGACTCATGGACTCCACAAGCGCCGGCGCCGCACCGGTCACCCCACCGACCACCTCCCCGCCCCCGGGCAGGCGCCGGGGCAGACCGGCGGGGACGAAGGGAGTACCGCGCGCCGAGCGCGAGGAACAGATCCTCGCCGCCGCGACGGAGGAGTTCGGCCGGCACGGACACGCGCCCGCGTCGATGGCTGCGATCGCCCGGCGGGTGGGCGTGACGAAGCCGATGCTCTACGCCTACTTCGACTCGAAGGACGGGCTCTACCTCGCCTGCCTCGAACACACCGCCGCCCGCGTCATCGCGGCGATCGACGAGGCGATGTCCGGCGCGCCGGCCGCCGCTGCCGAGGAGCAGCTCCCCCACACCGTCCTCACCGGGCTCTTCACGGCCCTCGAAGACCGGCGGCACGCCTGGTTCGTCCTCTACGACAGGACCTTGCCGCCGGGATCCGAACTGCGCCTCGCCGCCCAGCGGCACCGCGAGGCCATCGACGGGCTCGCCGCGACCGGCACCGCGGCACTGCTGAGCGGCCACGGCAACGAGGACCCCCTCGACGCCGACGCGCTCAAGCACGTGTGGACGGGTACCGTCAGCGCCCTGATGGGCTGGTGGATCGCCCACCCCGACCAGTCCGCCCAGGACATGAGCACCCGCTGCCCCCGCCTGCTGACGGCCATCCGCACCGCCTGACCCCGGCGCCGTGATCAACGCGGCTGGATCATCGGGGGGGTGAGGCCGGCGAAACCCGGACGATGCCCAGGCCGTGGGCGGGGCTCCGGCGCCGGTGTACGCATGACCGGGCGCTTCCGGGTAACACGCCGTCAATGAGCAACGCACACGACGCGGACACGAGACCGGGCCGCCTTCTCCTGCTGCTGCCCTTGCAGGCGGCGAGCGTCGCGGGCCTGGGCCTGCTGGTGAGCGGGCCCCTGGCAGACCGGTGGCCACTGTCCGCCGAGGACGGGGTCAACCGCGCCCTGGCGGCCCGGCGCGGTGTGCCCGCCACCGTGTTCTCGGACGCGATGTCCCTGCTGGCCGGGACCGGGAGCGTGATCGTGCTGACGCTCCTGGCCTGCGTGGCACTGGTGTGGGTGCCCCGCGTGCCCCGATGGCGGGAGGCGGTGTTCCTGGCGGTCTCCGTTGCCGCGCAGTCCGCCGTGTTCGTGCTCGTCACGCTCGTGGTGGAGCGGCCCAGGCCCTCTGTGCCCCACCTGGACGCGGCGCCGCCGACGTCCAGTTTCCCCTCCGGGCACGTCGGGGCCTCCGTGGCGCTCTTCGGAGGTCTGGCCGTGCTCGCGGCAGGGCGACTGCGCGGTGCCCGGCGGAACGTCGTGGTGGGTGTGCTCCTGCTGCTCCCCCTGGCCGTGGCCGGCTCCCGGGTCTACCGGGGCATGCACCATCCCTCGGACGTGGTGGCGGGGCTGCTGAACGGCGCCTGCACGCTCCTCGTCGTGGCGTACGCGCTGCTGCTGCCGGGCACCGGGGCCGCACCCGGGCCGGCGCCCCGACCCCGCCTGCCCGCGGCCCGGCCGGGGGGCGGCGGCGGGGACGGCGGTGGGACGTCGTCCGGGGCGCGGGGCCGGGTCGTGGTGGTCCGCCATCCGCACGCGTGCGGAGATGAAACGGCCGCCCGCGTACGGGCCGTGCTGCGCAGCCACGGGTACGCGGACCAGGTGTGGGAGCAGACCTCCGCCGAAGAGCCGTGCGGCTCCCTGGCCGTGCGCACGGCCGAGGCGGACATCTCCCTGGTCGTGGTCTGCGGAGGGGACGGCACGGTACGGGCCTGCGCCGACGTGGTGGCCGGCACCGGGATCGCCCTGGCGATCGTGCCCTGCGGCACCGGCAACCTCCTGGCCCGCAACCTGCGGCTGCCCGCCGATCCGGCGGCCGCCCTGCAGGAGGCCCTGTCCGGAGAGGCCGTCGGGCTCGACGTGGGCCGGGTCAGCGGCGACGGCTTCGCGCCGACGAGGTTCGTGGTCATGGCGGGCGCCGGTTTCGACGCGGCCATGGTGCGGGACGCCTCGGCTCGGCTCAAGGAGCGCCTGGGCTGGGCCGCGTACGTCTTCTCCGCCCTGCGTCATCTGCGCGATCCCCGGATGCGGCTGTCGATCCGGCTCGACGGGGCTGCCCCGCTGGAGCGGCGGGCCCGCATGGTCGTCATCGGCAACGTCGGCTCGCTGCAGGGCGGGCTGCCGCTCCTCCCGGACGCGCGGCCCGACAGCGGCCGGCTGGAGGTGGTGCTGCTCGACCCCCGCGGGGCCGGAGGGTGGCTGGCGGCGGCCGGGCACCTCGCCTCCCGCACGACGGGCGGGCGGGCCCGGCCGGCTCCCGGCGGGTCCGGGCGGCGGGTGGCACGCGGAGCGCTGGAGTACTTCAGTGCGGCCCGGATCGAGCTCCGCTTCGCCCGTACTCAGCCGCGGGAGCTCGACGGTGACGCGTTCCCGGCCGGTACGCGGGTGACCGCCGAGGTCGAGCCGGGGGCGCTCCGGGTGTGCCTGCCCGTGCCCGCGCGCAGCGGTACGCCGGACGAGCGGATGACGGACGGGGCGCAGGGGGCGGCGGCCCTCTCCGCCGGGGACTGAACCCACGCGCCCGCGCGGAAGATCCAGGGGACGGGAGGAACGGTCATGGGCACAGCCACACGGGTACCGCCGCGCAGCGAAGTCGAGGCGGCCGAAGCCGAGTCGCGCGGAGAGGGCGACGGCCTCTCCGGTGAGGAGGCATGGGCCGCGCTGCGCCGCCACGGCGGCTGGAACCTCGTACGGGACTCCTTCATCCGGTTCCGCTACGCCGACGGGTTCAGCCATTCCCGGGCCCTGGCCCTGCAGACGGTCCTCGCGATCCTGCCGCTCGCCATCGCGCTCATCGGCCTGTCCGGAGTGCTGCACACCGAGGACATCGGGCGGATGGCCGAGCTGACGATCCGCCGGATCGTCAGCGGCCCCAGCCAGGACGTCGTGGACGACGCCCTGCGCGAAAGCCACCGCCAGGCCGGGGACGGCGGCGAGGCGGCCCTCTGGCTCGGCCTGCTGTTCTCGATCGCCAACGTCACCACCGGCATGTGCCAGGTGGAGCGCGGCGCGAACCGCATCTACGGCGTGGAGCGCGACCGCCCGTTCCTCCACAAGTACAGCCGCGGGCTGGTCATGGCGCTGCTGGCCGGGCTGCCCCTCGGGCTGGCCTTCTCGGTCACCGTCCTCGGGTCCGACCTGGGCCTCGCCATGACGGAGACCTACCACCTCGGCGCGGCCGCGCACCGGGTGTGGGACGTACTGCGCTGGCCCGTCGGGACCCTCTTGGCCGTGGTCGCCACCAGCGCCGTCTTCCGCCGCTCCCCCCGGCGTACGCAGCCGGGCTACACCTGGCTGGCCTTCGGCGCCGGCGTCTACCTGGTGCTGTGGCTCGGCGCGACGTGGGGGCTGAGCCTGTACGTCGGGGCGAGCAGTTCCTTCACCACCGTGTACGGGCCGCTCAGCGCGTTCATGTCGCTGCTGCTGTGGTCGTACCTGACCTCGCTCGCCCTCTTCCTCGGCCTGTCGTTCGCCGCTCAGCTCGAGGCGGTACGGGCGGGGGTGGCCGGCCCGGTCACGAAGGATCCCGGGGTATGAAGCGCCGCGGCGGGCCCGATGCCCGGTTCGGGGCTCGGCTGGCGGTGACGTCGGCCGCCACCGCCCTGGCGGCCGTGCCGTTCTCCCTCGCCCTGGTTCTGGTGGAGTCGCAGTGGGCTCCGCTGCACCGGCTCGACCAGGGCGCCGCGGAGCGGCTGCACCGTACCGTGCTCGGCCATCCCTCCTGGGTGCGGGTGTTGGAGTTCCTCACGCAGGTCGTCTGGGGCCCGTTGACGATGCGTCTGCTGGTGGCCGCGGTGGTGGTGTGGCTGTTGTGGCGGAGGGCGCTGCGGCTGGCCGCGTGGGCGGCCTGCACGGCGACGGCCGGGGGGCTCGTGGGCCTGCTGGCGAAGAACGCGGTCGAGCGCGCCCGGCCGCACCTGCCCGATCCCGTCGCCCACGCGCCCGGGTTCTCCTTTCCCTCCGGGCACGCCATGACGGCCACCACGTCCTGCGCCGTGCTGCTGCTGGTGTTGATCCCGCTGGTCCGGCGGGCCTGGCGGCCACTGCCGTGGGTCCTCGCCGTGGCCTCGGTGATCGGCGTCGGCTGCACGCGGGTCGCGCTCGGCGTGCACTGGGTGAGCGACGTGATCGGTGGCTGGCTGCTCGGCCTCGCGGTGGTCACCGCCACCGCCTTCGCCTTCGAGGCGTGGCGCAGCGACATCGGCCGGCGCCGCACCACGCCCGCCCAGGGCTTGGAGCCCGAGATCGTGACGGCCGATCCCGAACCCCCGGCCGGCATGACGCAGCGGTGACGCCCGCCGGGGCCGGTCGGCGGGGTCAGCCGACCTGGATCCCGATGACGCAGGTGTCGTCGTCCGTGTCGGAGCGGCTCTCGGCGAGGAGGCGGTCCAACCGGTGGTCCAGGTCGCCGTCCACGGAGGCCGCCGCGCTCACGAGGTGACCCAGGGAGTCCTCCACCGAGGAATCCCGCCTCTCCACGAGCCCGTCCGTGAACATCAGCAGGGTGTCGCCCGGTTCCAACTGGACTTCCCGTTCGATGTACGTGACGTCGGGCAGCGCTCCGAGGAGCAGGCCCTCGATGAGCGGGAAGGCTTCGGGCTCGCCGTCGCGGACGAGCACGGGCGGCAGGTGTCCGGCGCGCGCCCAGCGCATCACCCGGGTACGGGGGTCGAAGAGCCCGCAGACGGCGGTGGCCGTCACGTGCTTCGCCAGGTGGTGGGTGACCGTGTTGAGCCAGGACAGCAGTTGGGCGGGGCCCGCGCCGGTCACGGCCAGGCCGCGCAGGGCGTTGCGCAGGACGACCATGCCGGTGGCGGCCTCGATGCCGTGTCCGGCGACGTCTCCCACGGAGAGCATGATCAGCCCGGAGGGCAGGACCACGGTGTCGTACCAGTCGCCGCCGACGAGCGACTCGGACTCCGCGGGCCGGTAGCGGACGGCCACGCGCAGGCCCGGGGCTTCGATGGCCGGCGGGGTGGGGGGCATGATGGCGTGCTGGAGCTGGAGGGTGAGGCGGTTGCGTTCGGCGGACTCGGCCGCGGTGTGGGCGAGTTGGTCCCGGGTCGCGGCCAGGGCGACTTCGGTCCAGTGCTGGGCGGAGATGTCCTGGTAGGCGCCGCGGACGGCGTGCAGGCGCCGGTGGGCGTCGAGGACGGGCTCGGCGACGACGCGGATGTGGCGGGTGATCCCGTCGGACCTGCGCAGGCGGAGATCGACGGATGCGGGGCGGCGGTAGCGCAGTACGGCCCGCAGGAAGGTCGCCAGGGCGGCGGAGTCGTCGGGGTGGGCGTAGCCGGGCAGTTCCCGCAGCGGTACGGGCGGGGCGCCGGCCGGCAGGCCGTGCAGCGCGTACAGCTGGGCGTTCCAGGTGATCTCGCCCGTGACGAGGTTCTCCTCGAAGCCGCCGATCCGGCCCAGGCGCTGGGCGTGCTGGAGGAGGTCGGCCAGTCGTGCCGTCTCGTCCTCGATCCGCCAGATCAGCAGGACGGCCGCACCGTGCCGGCTGACGCTGATGTCTGCGACCGAGGTCAGCGGGATCTGGTCGACGAGCGCGGTCAGGCTCATGCGTTCGGCCCTGAAGGGTTCGCCGGTGGCGTGCACGCGCTCGATGATGTCGAACAGCCCGTTCTCGCCGGCGGCCATCGGATAGGCCTCCAGCAGCAGGGCGCCGTTCACGTCGGCGCGTTGCCGTCCGGCGGGGTCGACGAAGCGGCTGCTGGCGTGGCGGATGCGGAAGTCGGTCAGCCGTCCCTCGGGATCGAGCACGGGGGTGAGGATGACGGCGGGGTCGTGCAGTCCCTCGGCGAGGTCGATCAGCTCCGAGACGTCCGGGAGCACCGCGTCGGGGAGGTCGGGATCGCCCGGGGGCGAGGTGTCCATGGTGCGGGCGCACAGTTCGGCGAGGGCCTCGACCTGGCGCTCGATCTGCGGGGGCTGCGGCGCCAGGGGTTGCGGCCAGCAGATTTCGAGGACGCCGTGGATGCGGCCGCCCGTTCCGGCGGGTACGGCCATCCGTCCGCCGTCGGGCCAGTGCAGGTGCGCGATCGAGGGCAGCCCTTCGCGTTGCAGGCGGGCGAGGGTGACCAGTCGGCGCTCGCGCAGCGCGAGGCGGGCGACGGTGGAGACGCCCGGGGGGACGTGGCGCCAGCGGGCGGCCTCCCCGGGCGGGAACCCGGCGTACCCGGCGAGGGCCAGGGAGCCGTCGGGAGCCGCGGTCCACACGGCCACGGCGATCGCCCCCAAGGGTTTGAGGGCGTTCGTCAGGAGGGATTCGGCCACCGCCTGGGTGTCGTCGGCGGCGGCCAGCATCCCGCTCTCGGCGGTGCGCAGCCGGACCGCCACCCTGGTGGACGGTTTGGCCGGGCCGAGCGTGCCGGTGCGCTCGACGAACTCGGCGGCGACCTCGCTGACGTGGTCGCGGGCGGCCTGGTTGACGATGTCCGCGGCGAGGTCGAGCGGGGACAGCCCGGTCTCGCGGGACAGCTCGTCCAGCTGCCGTGCCGCCGCGGCGGGGGTGCAGCTCAGTTGTCCGATCAGGATGCCCTTGGCCAGTTCGACCAGGGCCCTGCCGTCGGCGGCCGCGTGCGCCGCCCGCACCTCGCCGCGCAGGCGTTCGACGGTGGCAACGAGGCGTCCCAAGGGGGTCGGGGCCTGGTGCGGGACCATCGTGCGGCAAGGCTCCTCGGTGAGCGCTTCCGGTGCCCGCGCATCGCCGTGCCACTGTGTGTCGGGGGTGCTCACGGTGCTTCCGGCTCCTTGCTGGGACGGTCCCGGGTCTGGCGGCCGGGCCGTGGGGTGGCTGCGCGGGCGGACGGGGTGGGCGGGGCGGGGGTCATCTCGTGAGCCAGTGCCGGACGCGGGCGATGAGGTCGTCGGCGTCGACCGGCTTGGTCACGTAGTCGCTGGCCCCAGCGGCGAGGCTCTTCTCCCGGTCACCGGGCATCGCCTTGGCGGTGACCGCGATGATGGGAAGGCCGGCGTGGGCCGGCATCCGCCGGATCTCGGCGGTCGCCGCGTACCCGTCCAGTTCCGGCATCATCACGTCCATCAGGATGAGGTCGACGCCCTCGTTGCGGGTGAGCGTCTCGATGCCCTTGCGCCCGTCTTCCGCGTGGAGCACACGGACACCGTGCAGTTCGAGCACGCCGCTGAGGGCGTACAGGTTGCGCGCGTCGTCGTCGACGACGAGGACGGTGCGTCCGGCCAGGCCGTCGTCGAGCACGTGGGCGGGGGTCTGCGCCCGCTCCGCGCCCGCGTGGACGAAGGGCAGTACGTCCCCCGGCTGGTCCGCGGACAGGTGCAGCACGATGCGTTCGCGCAGCTCGTCCAGACTGGACAGCAGCTCCAGGCGGCGCGATGCGGCCCGTTCCCGCAGCGCCGTCTCCTGGCCCGTGTTCAGACGGGGGTTGTTGTGCGCGAGGACGGGGAGGGAGGAGAGGGCCGGGTCTCCGTCGAGGGCGTCGAGGAAGCGCAGGGCCTCGCCGTCGGGCATGTCGAGTTCGAGGACGACGCAGTGGAAGGAATCCGATGCGAGGGCGGCGGCGGCTTCCCGCGAGCTCGTGACGCCGACGACCTGGATGCCTCCGAGGTCCCCGGCCGGCCGGTGGCGGGGGGCGAAGTCCCGGTCGGCGCTCTCGGCGACGAGGGAGAGCAGGCCGCCCTGGCGTTCCTCGATCACCAGCAGGCGGCGGGCCTGCCGCTGCGCGGGGACGGCCGGCGTACCGGCCTGACCCGCTTCGGCGGGTCCGGCCGCGGCGCGTGAGGCGGGGGTCGCCACCTCGGGGAGCGCGTCCTTTTCGTACCCCGCCCACCTGACCGGCAGGTAGAGGGTGAAGGTGCTGCCCTGTCCCGGTGTGCTCTCCGCGGTGACGGCGCCGCCGAGGAGCTGGGCGATCTCGCGGCTGATGGAGAGGCCGAGGCCGGTGCCGCCGTACTTGCGGCTGGTGGTGCCGTCGGCCTGCTGGAAGGCGCCGAAGACGGAGGCCAGCTGCTGCTCGGGGATGCCGATGCCCGTGTCCCGTACCCGGAAGGCCACCACGGGCCCGTGGCCGGGCAGCCCGGCGGGGACCTCGGGCGCCGTGGCCGGTTCGATCCGGAGCTCGACGCCGCCGCGCTCGGTGAACTTGACGGCGTTGGACAGCAGGTTGCGCAGGACCTGCCGCAGCCGTGAGTCGTCGGTGTGCAGGGCGTCCGGGGCGTCGGGGGCGGTGGTGACGGTGAAGTCGAGGCTCTTCTGCGTGGTCATCGGCCGGAAGGTGGCGTCGACGTACTCGAGCAGCTGCGGAAGGGACACCGCCTCTGGGTTGATGTCCATCTTTCCGGCCTCGACCTTCGACAGGTCGAGGATGTCGTTGATCAGCTGGAGCAGGTCGGACCCCGCGGAGTGGATGACGCCCGCGTACTCGACCTGCTTCGGGCTGAGGTTGCGGGTGGGGTTCTGGGCGAGCAGCTGGGCGAGGATCAGGAGGCTGTTGAGCGGTGTGCGCAGCTCGTGGCTCATGTTGGCGAGGAACTCGGACTTGTACTTCGAGGCCAGCGACAACTGCTGGGCCCTGTCCTCCAGTTCCTGCCGCGCCTGCTCGATCTCCAGGTTCTTGGCCTCGATGTCGCGGTTCTGGCTGGCGAGGAGGGCCGCCTTCTCCTCCAGCTCCGCGTTGGAGCGCTGGAGTTCCTCCTGCTGCACCTGGAGTTCCGCCGAACGTGCCTGCAGTTCGCCGGTCAGCCGCTGGGACTCCCCGAGGAGCTCGTCGGTGCGGGCGTTGGCGACGATCGTGTTGACGTTGACGCCGATGGTTTCCAGCAACTGCCCGAGGAAGTCCCGGTGTACGGGGGTGAAGGCGGTGAAGGAGGCGAGCTCGATCACACCGAGGACCTGGTCGTCCACCACGATCGGCAGGATGATCAGGCTGCCCGGGGTGGTGCGGCCCAGCCCCGAGGAAATGACGTAGTCGCCGGGAACCTGGTCCGTGGCGATGATGCGGTGACTGCGGGCGGCCTGTCCGACGAGGGACTCACCGAGGGCGAAAGCGGTGCCCTCGCCGGTGCCTGCGGGGCGGCCGTAGGAGCCGACCAGGGTGAGGACGGTGCCGCCGGGGCGGTCCTCGGCGAGGTAGAAGGCGCCGTACTGGGCGGCGACCAGCGGTGTCAGCTCGTCCATGACGAGTGCGGCGACGACGGAAAGGTCACGGTGGCCCTGCATCAGGCCCGAGATCCGGGCCAGGTTGGACTTGAGCCAGTCCTGTTCCTGGTTGGCCCGGGTGGTCTCGCGCAGCGAACCGACCATCGAGTTGATGTTGTCCTTGAGTTCGGCGACTTCGCCGGAGGCCTCGACCGTGATCGAGCGGGTCAGGTCGCCCTCGGCGACCGCGCTGGCGACCTCGGCGATGGCCCGGACCTGGCGGGTGAGGTTCCCGGCCAGTTCGTTGACGTTCTGGGTCAGTCGCTTCCAGGTTCCGGAGACGCCCTCCACCTCGGCCTGGCCGCCGAGCCGGCCCTCGCTGCCCACCTCGCGGGCCACGCGCGTGACCTCGGCGGCGAAGGCGGAGAGCTGGTCGACCATCGTGTTGATGGTCTCCTTCAGCTCCAGGATCTCCCCGCGCGCGTCCACCCGGATCTTCTGTGTCAGGTCGCCCTGGGCCACCGCGGTGGTGACCTGGGCGATCGAACGGACCTGTGCGGTCAGGTTGTCGGCCATGACGTTGACCGATTCCGTGAGGTCCTTCCACGTACCGGAGACGCCCTTGACGTCCGCCTGGCCGCCGAGCCGGCCCTCGGTGCCCACCTCGCGGGCCACGCGCGTGACCTCCCCGGCGAAGGCGGAGAGCTGGTCGACCATCGTGTTGATGGTCTCCTTCAGCTCCAGGATCTCCCCGCGCGCGGTGACGGTGATCTTCTGCGAGAGGTCGCCCTCGGCCACGGCCGTCGCGACCTGGGCGATGGAGCGCACCTGGTCGGTGAGGTTTCCGGCCATGAAGTTGACCGAATCCGTGAGGTCCAGCCAGGCGCCGCCGACTCCGGGTACGTCGGCCTGGCCGCCCAGGGTCCCCTCGGTGCCCACCTCGCGGGCCACCCGCGTCACTTCCGACGTGACCAGCGACAGCTGATCGGCCATCCCGTTGAAGACCGTGGCGATCTCACCGAGCAGTCCGTCCGACGTATCGGGCAGCCGGGTACGGAAGTCCCCGTCCCGTACGGCCGTCAGACCGGCCAGCAGCCGGCGCAACTCCGGTTCGCCGATCCCTGTCCCGTCCGCGTGCCCCGGCGAACCGCTCAGTGACTGCGGGCCCGTCCGCTCAGCCATCCGTCAACCCCTCGCCAAACGACCGGTCGACGAAGGTTAACGCCGACCGGAAGGACCTTATGGCACGGCGGATCACTCTGAAGCAACGCTTCCGCACACTGACGCGGTAGCCGCGGGTGCGGGGGCGGACCGAGGGTAGACGAAAGGGTGACGAAGGACACAACCGATGAAAAGGGGTGAGGGCGTTGTCGGTCAAGGCCGTGGGCTGGGCACGCTCGTTTCCGGTGTCGAGGGGCGTGCGGGCGGCGCGGCAGTGGACCGCCGCGCACCTGGCGTCGCTGCACTGGGACGACTCGGCCGCGGACACGGTGCACTCCGTACTCCTGAGCGTCTCCGAACTCGTCACCAACGCCCACCTGCACGCTGCCGGCACCGCCCACCTCGTACTGACGTGGGACGGCAGGTGCCTCCATGTCAGCGTCGCCGACTCCGATCCGCGGCTGCCCGGCGCGCGGCCTGCCGACGCCGAAGCCGATGCCGGCGCCACCTCCGGCCGGGGGCTGGGGATCGTCACCACCCTGGCGGACTCGTGGGACATCCACGCGTGTCACGGCGGCAAGGCGATCACGGCCTGTTTCCGCCCCCACGGCGGGGCCGACCCCCACACCGGCCCGCCGGCCGACCGGGGCGGGCCGCGCCGGTCATGACCCGCCGACCGCTTCTTCGACGCTGGGGTACAGGGACAGCACCGTATCGGCGCCCGTCAGGGCGAAGAGCCGGCGGAGCTGGTCCCCGGGGGCGGCGATCCGCAGGGCCGTCAGATGGTGCACCCGCAGCAGCAGGTTCAGGAAGGACGAGTCGCCGAAAGTGACGGAGCCCACGTCCAGCACCACCAGTCGGTGCCGGTCCGCGGCGGCGGCGAGGGCCTGCTCCAGAGGGGCCAGCGTGTCCTGGTCGAGCTCCCCGTGCGCGGCCACCACCCAACCGGCTCCGGCCCGGTAGCCGTCCCCGACCACGCCTTCGTGGTGCGTGTCCCCTGCTCCGGTCATGTCCGCCTCCCCGGATCGTCACTTGTACGGCCTCCGCAAGGGAGTATGCCTTCCCCGTGGCCGTACGGAAGCGCCGGGACCGAGCACACCGCACCCAGTAGCCGACACGGCCCCGCCGGCGGGCGTCCGGCAAAAGGATTTCGCGCGGGCCGTGTAAGAACGAGGAACCGGGGCATGAGCACCCGGGCAGCCGTCAGTCAATCGGGAGGGAACGGCCACCATGTCTCGCTCGGCCACCGCAGTAAGCCCCGTTCGTGCCACAGACGTGCAGATCACGCCCTCTGTACCCGCCGACGGGACCGCGGGAGCCCCACCGCAGGACGTGGCATTGCCCGAGGTGAAGAACGCCCGGGAGATGGCACCTGGCGACGCGCGTGAGCTCTCGAAGCTCTTCTTCGCGAGGCTCCGCGACCTCGAAGAGGGGACGCGCGAGTACCAGTACGCCCGCAACACCCTGATCGAGATGAACCTCTCGCTCGTGCAGTTCGCCGCGCGGCGCTTCCGCGCCCGGGTGCGGGGCGGGGGTGTGGAGATCGAGGACATCATCCAGGTGGGCATCATCGGTCTCATCAAGGCCATCGACCGCTACGACCCGGAGCGCGAGGTCGAGTTCTCCACGCTCGCCCTGCCGTACATCACCGGTGAGATCAAGCGCTACTTCCGCGACACCACCTGGGCCGTGCACGTCCCGCGCCGTCTGCAGGAACTGCGTACGGAGCTGGCCAAGGCCCAGGAGAGCCTGACCGACGTCCTGGGTCGGGCCCCGACGGTCAAGGAGGTCGCCCAGCACCTCGAACTGACCGAGGAAGAGGTCATCGACGGACTGGTCGCCGCCAACGGCTACACGAGTGGCTCCCTGGACACGGCCGGCGCGGACAGCGACGAGCCCGCGACCTCGTCGAGCCGGACGACGCGGCCGCTGGCGGACCGCCTCGGTGACGTCGACCCCGCCCTGGAGCTCTTCGAGGAGTTCCACACCCTCGCCCCGCTGCTGGAGCAGCTGGACGAACGCGACCGGCTGATCCTGCAGTTGCGCTTCGGCCAGGACAAGACCCAGGCCGAGATCGGCGCCGAACTCGGCATCTCCCAGATGCAGGTCTCGCGCCTGCTGTCCCGAACGCTCACCCGGCTGCGCGCCGGCATGCTCTCGGTGTAGGCAGCGGACATGGCATCGGCCCACCGACACGAAGGCTCCGTCCCGCCCGTCGGCGCGCAGGCGCTCTACGACGACGTGATGTGGGCGGACGCCGTCGTACGGTGCGCGGGCGCCGGGAACGACGGGAGCGGGGCGCCGCGGCCGCTCACCGCCCAGCCGCTGCGTGACCGCCCCGGGGCTCTGCTGCACGGCAGCTGCGACCTCGGCACCCGGCCGATCCTGGCCGCGGCGCTCGGCGTCGTCATCCGGATCCCCGGCCCGGTCGTCCATCTCGACCTCTCCGGCGTGGCCTTCCTCGATGCCGCCGCCGTCGCCGCCCTGGTGCAGGCGAACGCCACCGTGAGGGGGCAGGGCCGTCGTCTGCTGCTCCACCACCCGCCATACTCGCTCCGCAAGGTAGTGGAGATGTTCCCGGACGAATGTGCCGCGCTGGAGGTCGCAGCATGATGAACGGATCTGCGTCCACCGCCCCCGGGGACTTCGTCCACCCCGCCTTGTTCTACCAAGGCCAGGCGGAGTACCTGGCGGGCGTGGGCGGGTTCGTACGGGCCGCCCTCGCGGCCGACGAACCGGTGCTCGTGGCCGTGCCCGGCCCGGGGCTGGACGCCCTGCGCGACAGCCTCGACGTCGGCGCGGCCGGGGTCACCTGGACGGACATGGCGCAGCTGGGCCGCAATCCCGGCCGCATCCTGGCCGCCCTGCAGGAATTCGCCGACCGGCAGGAGGGCCGGCCCGCCCGGATCGTGGGCGAGCCGATCTGGCCGGGCCGCACGCAGGCAGAGGTGCTGGAGGCCACGCGGCACGAGGCCTTGATCAACACCGCTTTCGCGGGACGGCAGGCCACCATCCTGTGCCCGTACGACGTCCTGGGGCTGCCGGCCGCGGTGGTGTCCGATGCCCGGCGTACCCATCCCACCGTCATCGTGGAGGACAAGAACCTGCTCAGCCCGGAGTACACCGACGCCTCGATGGTCAGCGCCGACTGCGATCGCCCCCTGCCCGAACCCGACGGGGGCGTGACCCGGTTCGCTTACACCTTCGGGGAACTGGGCGAGGTGCGCGCGTACACCGAGGCCTGGGCCCGCGGAACGGCCCTGAGCGCGGCCCGGCGCGGCGATCTGATCCTCGCGGTCAGCGAGGCCGCAGCCAACTCCCTCGCCCACGGCGGCGGGAGCGGCTCCCTGCGGCTGTGGCGCACCGGCGGTACCGGGGTCGTGGCCGAGATCCGCGACGCCGGCCACCTGACCGACCCGCTGGCGGGGCGCCGCCGCCCCACCCTGGCATCGGTCAACGGAGGCCGCGGCCTGTGGATGATCCATCAGCTGTGCGACCTGGTCGAGATCCGAGACTCGGACAGCGGCCTCACTCTGAGGATGCACATGACATGCTCCTGAGAGCGGCGATTCCCCTAAACTGTCACGGTCATGCTCGAGTGTCCCCACCCACGGGGACGTGCGCGAGGTCCGCGACACCGGGACCGTGAAGGGACCGGGCGGGGGGCCGATCGGAACCACAAGGGTCCCGACGAGCAGAGAGACCAGTGTCAACGGTGGGGGTGAGGTACCACAGTGGAAACCATCGGACCGGGAACCGGCGATCCACTGCACGCAGGGCCTTCCGCCGTCGTGCAGCGCCGGCGGCTGGCCCTCTCCGGCGTCCGCGGGCACGTCGCCAAGGGCCGTGACTTCACACGACGGGCCTTGCAGGACTGGGGCTGGGACGGCACCGGAACCTCCGAGGACGCCCTGCTCCTCGTGTCCGAGCTGCTGACCAACGCGTCACTGCACGCGGGTGGTTGCATCGAACTCGTGGTCTCCGCCGGTGAGGTCCTGCGGATCGAGGTCTTCGACGGCTCGACGACGCTGCCCCGCCGCCACCCGTCGCCGCAGCGCGGCCTCCCGGGCGGACACGGCCTGTACATCGTGCAGCGCCTCTCCGATCGCTGGGGCACCCACGTCCACGAGAACGGCAAGGCCGTCTGGGCCGAGATCGAGGCATCGCGGCTGACCTCGGGCAGGCCCACCGGCCGGTGACCCGGCGGCCCGCCGGCCCTGTGCTCCCGCACGGGAGCGTCATTCCGTGAGACCGGGGCAACCGCGCAGTATGACATCGAATGCGCTCACTTCCCTGGCCCTGACCCCGGCGCCCGGCCCCGCCTGGGTCCACCTGATCGTCATCGCCTTCGCCCTCCTCGTCCTCGTCCGCACCCTGGCCCGCCACCGGTAGCACTCGCGCTTCCGGGGCACACGCGCAGGAGTCAGTGGACCGAGCAGGCCCGGGAAGGGAACAAACACCATGACATCCGTGGCAGCCGTGGCACGTCCGAGGATCCTGGTGGTGGGCGGCGGCTTCGCCGGTGTGGAGTGCGTACGCCGCCTGGAGCGGCGCCTCTCCCCCGCCGAGGCGGAGATCACCCTCGTCACCCCGTCCTCCTTCCAGCTGTACCTGCCGCTGCTCCCGCAGGTGGCCGCCGGGGTGCTGACCCCGCAGTCGATCGCCGTGTCCCTGCGCCGCAGCCGCCGGCACCGCACCCGCATCGTTCCCGGCGGCGCCGTCGGCGTGGACACCCGGGCGAAGGTGTGCGTCGTACGGAAGATCTCGGGCGAGCTGACCCCGCTGCCCTACGACCACCTGGTCCTGGCCCCGGGCAGCATCACCCGCTCCTTCGACATCCCCGGGCTCGCCGAGCACGCCCGCGGCATGAAGACCCTCGCCGAGGCCGCCCACCTGCGCGATCACGTCATCGCGCAGCTCGACCTCGCCGATGCGTGCGAGGACGAGGCGGAGCGGGCGTCCCGGCTCTGCTTCGTCGTCGTGGGCGGCGGCTACGCCGGCACCGAGACGGCGGCCTGCCTGCAGCGGCTGACCCACCACGCGGTCCGGCGCTACCCGCGCCTGGACCCGCGCCAGATCCGCTGGCACCTCGTGGACATCGCGCCGACGCTGATGCCCGAGCTCGGCGAGGCCCTCGGCGCATCGGCGCTGGACGTGCTCAGGCGCCGCGGCATCGAGGTGTCCCTCGGCGTGTCCGTCGCCAAGGCCGGGCCGGAAGAGGTGACGCTCACCGACGGGCGTGTCCTGCCCAGCCGCACCCTGATCTGGACCGCCGGAGTGGCCGCCAGTCCGCTCATCGCCACCCTGGAGGCCGACACCGACCGCGGACGGCTCGTGGTCTCCCCCGACCTGACGGTGCCCGGCCATCCCGGAGTCCTCGCGCTCGGAGACGCGGCCGCGGTCCCCGACCTCGCCGCGGGCCGGGACGGGGCCGTCTGCCCGCCCACGGCCCAGCACGCCCAGCGGCAGGGGCGCACGGCCGCCGACAACCTCGTCGCGACCCTGCGCCACCGGCCGCTGCGGCCCTATCGGCACGAGGACCTGGGGCTCGTGGTGGACCTGGGCGGACGCGACGGAGTCTCCAGGCCGCTCGGCATCGAGCTGCGCGGACTGCCCGCGCAGGCGGTGGCGCGGGGGTACCACTGGGCGGCGCTGCGCACCCATGTGGCCAGGACGAGGGTGCTGACGAACTGGCTCCTCAACGCGGTTGCGGGCGACGACTTCGTGCGGACGGGCTTCCAGGCGTGGAGGCCACCGGCGCTGCGGGAGTTCGAGCACACCGACGCGTACCTGACGCCCGAACAGGTTCGCGCGCACTCGGCTCCCCTCCGTGCGGGGCGCCTGCCGTAGCGAGGTGCCGGATGCGCGGGCTGGCGGGGCGTCCACGGGGTATTCGCGGAGTATGGAAACCTCTTCGGATCGTCCGGGCGGCTCGCGCCGCCCGTGGTGGGGGCGGATCGCGGCCGTTCTCGTGGTGGTCGTGGTGCTGATCGTGCTCGTGGCGCGCTTCGGCCTGGTTCCGGGAATCGGCAGCCTCTTCGGCGAGGAGACCCGGGACCGCTCCGGCCCGGCTCTGCTCAAGTCGATCCAGGACATGGACCGTTACGAGGCCGCGGTCGGCAACTTCCAGGTGGTCGTGGACCTGGAGAAGGACGCGGCGTTCCTGCCGGACGCCATCCGCGGAACGCGCACCCTGTACGTGGGGGCCGGCACGGTCAGCGGTTACGTCGACCTGGGCGGGCTGGGCGAGCGGAACGTCTCCGTGAACGGCGACCGCACCAAGGCGTCGATCCGGCTGCCGCACGCGGTGCTCGGCACGGCCGCCCTCGACCCGAACCGCTCGTACGCGGTGTCGAAGCAGCGCGGCCTGCTGGACCGGATCGGGGATCTGTTCTCCGACAACCCGGCCGGTGAGCAGGCCGTGCAGAAGCTCGCCGCGCAGCACATCGACGAAGCGGCCCGCGACAGCGGTCTCGGGGAGCGCGCCGAGAAGAACACCACGGCGATGCTGGAGGGGCTCCTCCGGTCCCTCGGCTTCCGTGAGGTGACGGTCGCCTACGGGTGAGCGGGACCCGTCCCGGGCTCCGGCGACGGCCCGATGAGCAGGCGGGGCAGGGCGTCCGGGTGCTTCTCCGAGAGCCAGGCGACCAGCTGTTCCCGTACGGCACAGCGCACCGTCCACAGGTCGTCGGCGTCCTTGGCCGTGACGATCGCGCGGACGACCATGGTGGAGGGAGTCGTCTCCGTGACGGCGACGTCCCAGCCGCGGCCGTCCCACTCCGTGCAGTGGTGCAGGATCTCGTGCACCTTGTCGCGGATGAGGTCCACGGGAGCGCTGTGGTCACAGTGGAGGAAGACGGTGCCGGTCATCTGGACGCCGCCCCGGGACCAGTTCTCGAAGGGGCGGGTGGTGAAGTACGAGACGGGCATGGTGATGCGGCGCTCGTCCCAGGTCCGCACGGCGAGGAACGTGAGGGTGATGTCCTCCACCACTCCCCACTCGCCTGCGACCACGACCGTGTCGCCGATGCGCACCATGTCGCCGAAGGCGATCTGGAACCCCGCGAAGAGATTTCCGAGGGTGGACTGGGCCGCGACGCCGGCCACGATTCCGATGATGCCCGCGGAGGCGAGCATGGACGTGCCGAGCGCGCGGAAGCTCGGGAAGGTGAGGAGCATCCCCGCGGCCGCGATGACGGCGACGACGGCGGTCACGACCCGCGTGATCAGGGTGATCTGGGTGCGGACCCTGCGGAGCCTGGCGGGGTCGCGGGTGCCGGCAGCGTAGCGGGCGTAGCCGGACTCGACGGCGGCCGAGGCCACGCCGACGATCAGCCAGGCGCCGGCGCCGATCAGCGCGAGCGAGAGGGCCCGCCCGACGAAGGCCTCGTTCTCCTGCAGCGGGCGCCACGCGGTCTGCCGGTGGGCTCCCCTGAGCAGTGCGGCGAGCAGCACGATCTGCAGGGCCGGGCGGCAGCGGCGCAGCGAGTTCCACAGGGGCGTTTCCGGGTGCCGTGCGTCGGCTCGGCGCAGCAGCAGGTCGGCGGCCCATCCGGCCGCGATGGTGAGGAGGATCGAGCCTCCCAGGACGGTGAGCAAGCGAAGAGCGTGGTTCATGTCTCCTCGGCGGATGTAGGCGGCATGGACTCCCACGCGCATGCCCAGAGGAGGAGGAGCGACACACGGGACCTCCGGCGTGGCAGGGGCCGGCCGCACCGGCGCATGCGAAAGCCGCCGTTCCCGCCCCCCCACCCCCCCGGCACACCCTGTCGCCCTGCGTCTCCAAGGCCTCCGGTGATCCTCAAGGGGGTTACCCGCCGAAGGGAAGCCGAATCCGTGGGCATCTCGGCCAACTTGCCCGTACGCCCCTGCACGCCCCCCGCAGTGACGTTCCATCAGCCCTGTATGGGGGCACCCGTGGTGCCGTTGGTACGTCTACCGAGGAGCACACACGATGACGAAGGTCCTCGTCCTGCACAGCGTCAGCCTGGTCAGGTCGGCACTGGCCGCCCTCCTGAGATCCGAAGGGCCCTTCGAGGTCACGTCGGCGGGCTGGCGGGCCGCGGCACGCCAGGCCGAGTCGTTACGACCAGATGTGACGGTCGTCGACCTCGACTGTCCGGGGACGACGGCCATCCTCGCCGATGACGGGCGCGCGGACCCCCAGGTCCTCGCGCCCCCGTCCACCGTCCTGGTGCTCGCGTCGACCGGCGCGCCCGGGCTGCTGCACCGCGCCTTCCGCGCCGAGGCGCGCGGCTACGTCGACAAGGACGGCTCGCCGGGGCGGCTCGTACGGGCGGTCCGGAAGGTCGCCGCGGGGGAACGGTTCATCGACGCCTCGCTGGCTTCCGCGTTCATGGAGGCCGACCCCGTGCCGCTGAGCCCGCGGGAGCTGAGCGTGCTGACCCGGGCCGCGGAGGGCGATTCGATCGCCGAGATCGCCTGCACCCTGCACCTGGCGAGCGGGACGGTACGCAACTACATGGCCGCGGCGACCCGTAAGACCGGAGCGCGCAACCTCATCGACGCGATCCGGATATCCCGGCGGGCCGGCTGGGTCTGATCCGCGGGCGCCGCGGACGGGCACGACGGCGGTGTCACTCGTCCGCGGCCTGGTTCCACCTCCCCACCAGATCGCGGTACAGGGGTGACCTGGCGGGGAGTTCTTCATGTGTGCCGCAGACGGCGCGGGTCCCGTCGAGGACGAGGACCCGGTCGGCGCGGGCCGCGGACGAGACGCGGTGGGCCACGACGACGAGGGTGCCGGGACGGTCCGCGAGGGCCCGTTCGGCACGCTCCTCGGCAGCCGGGTCCAGGTGGCAGGTGGCCTCGTCGAGCAGCAGCAGCGGAGCGGGCGAGAGGTAGGCGGCGGCGAGTGCGAGGTGTTGGCTCTCTCCCCGGGACAGCAGCCGGGGGGACACCTCGGCGTCCAGGCCGCCGAGCCGTGCCACCAGCCCGTCCAGCCCGAGGGCGCGGACGGCGCGCTGCACTCGGGCGTCGCCGGGCCGGGGGGTGCCCGGGGCGGCGGCGAGATGGGTCAGGTTCTCCCGTACGGTGCCGGTGAACACGTAGGCCTGCTGCGGCAGCAGGGTCCGCCGCGGGTCCGGCCCGCTGGCCCCCGGGCCCCGGCGGGCGGCCTCGCCGGCGACGAGGACGGAACCCGTGTCGGGTGACAGCATTCCGGCGAGCAGGGCGGTCAGCGTGGACTTGCCGATTCCGCTCGGTCCGACCACCGCAAGGTGCTCCCCCGGGCGCACCACCAGGTCGAGGTCGTCGAGTACGGGAGCCGCGCCGGGACCGTAGGCGAAGGTGACGCCCCGGAGCTCGGCCGCGGCGTCGGTCTGCGGGCCGGCCGGCCGGGGCGGCTGGGGCTTCACCGGGCCATGGCCGACCGGGTCCGGCGGCACCGGCCCGCTGAACCGTTCGAGGACCACGAGCAGCCGGGTTCCGGCCGAACCCAGCGCGGACATCAGGGAGTTGAGAGCGGGCAACAGGGCCTGCACCAGGTACGTGAGGCCGCCGGCCAGCGTACCGGCGGTGATCCCGCGGCCCAGCAGCCAGGGCGTCGCCGCGAGGAGCGCGATCACCGGCAGCCGGCCCGCCGTGCCCAAGGCCAGGGTGCGCAGGGCCGCCCAGCCCGCGAGGGTGCGCGCCAGTCGTTCCTGGGTCGCGATCACGGGCTCCACCCGGGCTTCCGCGGCGGTCCGTCCCCCGCAGGCGACGATGTCGCGCAGGCCCTCGGCCAGCGTCCCCACCCGGTCGGCCAGCGCTTCGTCGGTGTCCAGGGACCTGCGTTGTACGGAGGCCAGGGGGCGCAGCGTGGCCAGGAAGGCGGCCACGCCCAGCAGCAGGGGCGGCAGCACGACCAGCAGCAGCACGGGCGCCAGGGCGGCCATGCCGGCGAAGGCGCCCACGGCGGTGAACACGAACGAACGTGCCGTGAGGACCAGCCCCGCGAAGGAGTCCCGGGCCATTTCCGTCTGCTGGGTCAGCCGGGACACGGCGCCCGTGTCGGCGGCGGCCGCCGGGTCGGCGACCGCCCGGTCCAGCGCCTGCCGCACCGCCCGCCGGACCAGGCCGTCGCGCAGCGGCTCCACGAGGTCCGCGAGCCCGGCGAACACACCGCGCAGCGCGAACCCACCGAGCAGCGCTCCGGCTCCGGCCGCGGCCAGCCAGCCGAGACCGGTGGCGGTGCGGCCGGCGAGGAAGCCGTCGTCGAGGGCGCGGGCCACGCCGTAGCCGCCGAGGAAGGTGTGCGCCGACTCCAGGAGCGACCACGCGGCCAGCCGGCCGACAGCCCCTTTGCGGCCGCGCAGGAACCGCCGCCCCTCGGGGGCCACCCGGCCCCAGGCCCCTCCCCCGGTCACCGCGCCGCCTCCTGTTCCGTGTCCTGTTCCGTGTCCTGTTCCGTGTCGGCGGCGAACACCGCCCGGTAGGCGGAGTCGTGTTGCCACAGCTCGCCGTGGGTTCCGGTCGCCCGTACCCGCCCGTCCTCCAGCCATACGACGAGGTCGGCGCGGACGGCGGACGAGAGGCGGTGCGCGACCACGATCCGGGTGCCGGGCCGGATCTCGCGGGCGAGGGCCCGCTCCACCTCGCGGGCCGTGACGGTGTCGAGGCTCGAGGTGGCGTCGTCCAGTACGAGGAGCCGCCCCGCGTGGGCGAACGCCCGTGCCAGCCCGAGGCGTTGGACCTCCCCACCGGACATCGGGGCGTCGGCGAGGCGCGTGCCGTACGCGTGGGGCAGGCGCCGCACGAACAGGTCGGCTCCCGCTGCGCGGGCCGCCGCGCGCACCGCTTCCGGGCGGGGTTCCGGACCCGCGCCGAAGGCGATCGCCTCGCCGACCGTGTCCCCGAGCAGCACGGGACGGTCGAAGGCGTACCCGACCTCGCGGCGCAGTGCTTCGGCGGTCACCTCGCGCAAGGGCACGCCGTCCAGCAGGACCCGGCCGGCGTCGGGGTCGGTGAGCCGGCCGGCCACGGCGGCGAACAGCGTCTTGCCCGCGCCGGAGCGGCCCACCACGGCCACCGTGGCACCTCCGGGGATGACGAGGCTGACGTCGTGCAGGACCGTCGCACCGCCGCGCACGACCCGGACGCCCTGCAGTTCCAGGGTGCCGGGGCCGCCTTCCGGCAGTTCCGCCCGGCCGTGGCCGAGTACGGGCAACTCCAGGAGGGCGGCGGTCCGCCGGGCCGCGGACCGGCCGCGGACCACGGCCGCGAGTGCGCCGGTCACGGCGCCGATGCCGGCCGCGAGGCCGGCGTACCGTACGGCGGCGAGGAGTTCGCCGACCCCGATGGCCCCGGCCGACAGGCGGATGCCGCCGACGGCCAGGACCGCGTACAGGAGCATCGGCATGAGGGCCGCGGACCGGGCCGTGGTGCCGCCGTAGACCTGCCACATCCGCCTGCCCTCGGTGCCCAGCTCGGGCAACCGGGCCAGGATCCGCGCGCGTTCGCGCTCCGCGGTGCCGGCGGCGGCGATCGTACGCGCACCGGCCAGCGCCTCGGTCAGGCGGCCGGCGGTCGCGAGCTGGACCTGCTGGTAGCGGGCGATGCTGGTGTGGGTGTCGCGGGCGAAGGCCCGCAGCAGCAGCACCAGGAACGGCACGCCGACGAAAAAGGCGAGTGCCGTCCACACGTCGATGAGGAAGAGGGCGGTGACCGCGCCGAGCGGCGGCAGCAGTGCGGCCACGGCGTGCGCGACGGCGGCCGGGACCTTCCCGGCCTCGGTGGCGTGTGCGGTCAGCCGCGCGGCGGTTTCGCCGGGTGCGTGGCGGGCGGCGTGGTGCGGGGCCGTCCGCAGCAGCCGGGCGAGCGCGAGCCTGCGCAGGCGGGCGGTGGAGCGGCCGTCGACCTCGCCGGCCAGCCGGGCGGCGGCCGCGTCCAGCGCCACTTCGGCCGCGATGACCGCGGCGCACAGCAGTGTCCAGGCGGGCCCGGACGGGGCGCGGCGGAGCAGCAGGTCGAGGGTGTGGCCGAGGACTGCGGGCTCGGCGAGCGCCGCCGCGGCGGCGCTCAGCGTGCATCCGAGGACGGCGGTAGTGCGCCCGGCGCTGTGCCGGGCCGTCGCCACGAGAGCCCGGTCGGCGGTACGGGCCACGGCCGCCGCCTGCGCCGTGTCGGCCGCCGCGTCGGGGGGGCTCATCGGCGGATGCCTCCAGTCGCGTCGTACGTGGTGCGGGGCCGGGGGGGGGGGACGCCACCGCCAAAGGGGCACACCCCCGCGGCACAGGTTTGGGGTCTTAGCCGTTTCTCTCCCCAACCAACAACGGATCACCAGCGCTCCACCA
>NZ_JBVIGX010000020.1:87023-102405 GCF_055570595.1 Streptomyces sp. NPDC031132 | reverse complement strand
GGACCACCAACAACCCCCCGCACCGCGCGGCCGCCCGCCGAGGGGGGGGTCCCCGCCGGAGCCCCCCGCGGGCGTGGCAGGCGGGGGGGGGCCGGGGGTGGCCCCCCCCCCTGCCCCCGAGGTGACCTATGTCAGTTACAGGTCGTGATGCTCAGGCTGCTGTCGCCGCAGAGCAGCAGGCTGGCCCGGCTGCCGCCACCACCACCGCCGCCGGTCAGCGCGCCCTCGGTGACCTCTTCCTTGGGGGTCTCCATCGACTGCAGGTCGAGAAGCGTCATGTCAGATTCCTCTTCTGTCGAGTGGTGCGATGGGTCACGGCCCCGGGCGGGGCCGGCTCTGGGGCCGCCGCGGTGTGTCGCAGCGGCGGGAGGAACGGCAGGTGCGCGCGCCCGCCGGGCGCGGCGCTGCCGAGGGCGAGGAGAGCGCCGGCCGTGCCCGTGGCGAGATCCATGGACAGGCGCATCATCTGCTCGCCGGGGAAGGCCAGATGTCCCTGGTACGGCACGGCGTGCCGGGCCAGCGCGTCGATCTGGCGGGCGATGTCGTCGGGGCCCGTGCCCGGGCCCGGCGTGGTGGTCCGGGCCAGGTGGAGGATCATCCCGGCGGCGCCGCGCAGCAGCCCGGGCTGGGCGTAGAAGGTCGCCTGCGCCGCCCGTACGATCTCGCGCCGGGCCTGTTCGAACCGCTCGTCGGGCGCGTGCTCCAGCCAGTCGTCGAGGACCATGCCGATCCCGACGCTGCCCTCGCCGAGGTACGGCATCGTGCGCCAGCCCTCGTTCACCTGGAGGGTGCCGTACGCGCTGGTGACGCAGCGGTCGAGGTCGCGGTGGAGCGCCCGGGCCGACTGGAGCAGCAGTTCCTTGTCTCCGGTGCGTTCGTACAGCCGCAGGAAGAGCAGGGCCGGGCCGGTGTTCCCGTACATCAGTCCGGCGCGGGCGGGCCGCTGCTCGGGACGGGCGAGCAGTTCGGCGCAGCGCAGGGCCGCGGTGTGCAGCTCGCTCTCGCCGCTCGCGGTGCCGAGCGCGTCCAGGGCCAGGCCGATGCCGGCGAGTCCGCTGTGCAGGTCGGGGCCCGCGCTCTGCCAGGGCTGGTGCAGCAGCCGCTCGGTGAGGGCGAGGGCGCGGTCCGCGTGTCCGAGGCGGTGCAGCGTCCAGGCCGTGCCGGCGAGGCCGTCGTAGAAGCCGAGCGCAGTACCGGAGCCCGGTTCCACGGTCCGCTCCAGCAGCCATTCCTCGGCTTCGGGCCAGGGTCCGGCGCCGGTCTCGGCGAGGGCGTGGAGCACTCCGGCGATCCCGTAGCCGAAGCCGATGCCTCCGCCGGCGGTCGCGAACTGGGCGATGTCACCCGGCACGAAGCGGTCCTCGCGGTCCGGGGTGGCGCTCGCGCGTATCGCCGCAGTCATCGAGGCCCGGGCGGCCGGCCAGTCCCCGGGCTCGACGGGCAGGTACGGGCCGGGCGGCGCGGGCAGGCGGCCGCCCGGTGCACCCTGCGGGGCGCCGGACAGGATCTCCTCGACGGCCTCGTCGAGGAACTGCCGCGGTACGGGGAACTGCGCGGCGGCGACGGCGGCCAGATGGGCGGCCTTGGCCCGGTCCAGGACGAGCAGGCTGGTCAGCGGGAGGAACAGGGCGAGCCGCAGACAGGCGAGGGCGTAGCGGTCGACGGAGAACCCGCGCCGCTCGGCGGGGGCGACGAAGGCGGGGTTGGCCACGGTCTGCCGCAGTCCCTCGTCGACGTGCGCGGCGGCCTCGAAGTCCAGCAGGGCGACGGACGGTTCGCCGCTCTCGTCCTCCGCCACCATGATGTTGAAGAGGTGGAGGTCGTTGAAGACCACGCCGCGTGCGTGCACGGCTTCGACGGCCTCGGTGACGCGGCGGTGGATCGTCAGGGCCCACTCGGTGTACGAGGCGAGCTCCGCCGGGTCGGGGTCCGCCTCGATCAGCGGGTGGCGGCGGGCGAAGTAGGTGTTGAGCGGTTTGCCGGCGAGGTGTTGCAACACCAGGAAGTGGTGGTCGCCGACCGTGAACGTGCCCCGTACCGCGGGCACGCAGTCCAGGCCCGACAGCCTTTCCAGTGCGGCCTGTTCACGGTGGAGCCGGGTCACGGCGTCGGCGCCGTCGGCGGCGAGCCCGGCGTACGGGCGGGCCTCCTTGAGGACCACGGACTCGCCGGTGCGGCTGTCCTTGCCGACGTAGACCCCGCCGCCGTTGGAGAAGTGCAGCGCCCGCTCCACCGTGAAGGGGATGTCGGTGAGGGTGGTCGCGGAGCGCGCCGCGAGGTGCGGCTCCAGGAAGGCGGGCAGTTCGAGCCACTCGGGCGGCTGGAACACCGGTCCGCGCCGGTCCGGTACGAGCCGCCCGTCGGGGGTCTCGATCGCCGGGACCAGCTCGCCGTGCTCGTCGTAGCAGTGCCGCAGGGTGAAACTGCCGTAGCGCAGGTGGACCGGGCCGGCGCCCCAGCGCAGATCGCTGAGGATGTACGGGCCGGCCGCCCCGGCGAGCGCGGCGTCGAGGTCCTGCGCGATCCGGCGGCACTGCTGTTCGTCGGCCGGGTACACGGTGATGAACTTGCCGCTCGCCGCGCGGTCGGCGTACTTGGCGTTGCGCAGGTGCAGCAGGTACCGGCTCGGTATGAACTTGAAGGCGATGCGTCGGGCAGTGCAGTACTCGTACACCGTCGTCAGCAGCGATTCGGCGTTGTCGAGCGTGGCCGAGACGTGGATCTTCCAGCCCTGTGCGGGCAGTTCGGCGTCGGCGGGGCGCAGGGCGAGCCAGTCGCCGCTCCGGTGCGAGCGCCACCCCGACGGGACGGGGGCGAGCGCGGCCGGGTAGCTCTCACCGGCGCGCCGGTACGGCGCGTCGTAGAACCAGCGGTCGGCGTCGCAGTAGGCGGCGTACCCCTTGTTCACACCTGCTCCCTCGGTCGGCGGCAGAACCGACCGTGTCACGCCCGGCGGATACGGCGACAGTCACGCCTGTCACCGACGGGGTGTGCAGTACTCACGAGTCACGAGTCACGAGTCGGGTGCCAGGTGCCACGGGTCAGCTGTCACGGGTCAGGCGTCACGGGCGTCCGCGGCCTTTCGGGTCCACCAGTGCCGGCGGCGCGGGTGGACGGCCCGCCCGAGCCGGCGGCCGATCAGCAGGTACCCGAGGAGCGCGCCGGCCGTGTTGAGGATGACGTCGTCGATGTCGAAGACACGTCCCGTGACCAGGGCTCCCTGCACGAGCTCCACCAGCGTCATCAGGCAGACCGTCACGGCGCCGACCCGCAGCAGCCCCCGTGCCGGGGGCAGCAGGACGGGCAGGAGCACACCGAACGGCAGGCCGAGCAGCAGGTTGCCGCCCAGCTGGCGCACCGCCTCGATCGTCGACGTCCCGTCCAGGTAGGCGCTGATCGAACGGCCGGGCCGGACGTTGCTGTGCACGAGGGCCGCCGAGGCGGCGGACGGTTCCAGCGTCAGTCGGGCCAGGACCACGCCGAACAGGACGGTCCCTGCGAAGGCGGTCACCATGGCCGACGCCCGGACCGCCGGATGGGCCGGGCGCCGTCGTTTCCTCCGGGCGGCCGGCGCGGCCCGTTCCGCCCGCTTCCCTGTACTCCGCTGTACGTACCTCCATGTCATACGGGCGCGTCTACCCTGCGGGCCGCCCGGCACGCGAGCACCGCACGCGCTCGCCGCGGCCGGCTGAGGCGAGCCGCCTGGCGGTCTTGTTGCCCCGGCTATCCCGCCAGTGCTGCGAGTTCACCCAGGACTCGGGCCGCCCGTGCCGGGTCGACCAGCCACTTCAGGTGGCTGCCCGCAAGGGTGCGGACGTCGTACGGGTTGTCCGGCGTCAGCGCGTTGCCCTCGCGGATCAGCCGGTCCTGTATGGCGAGCGGCAGGCTCGTGTCGTCGGCCAGGCGGACGTAGGTCTTCGGGATGCGGCCCCAGGTCTCGGCCTGTGCCCGGTCGGTGGAGGTGCCGACGTCCAGGTTCTCGTCGGGCTGGAAGGTGTTCAGGAAGGTCAGGAACTCCTCGTCGGTGCCGTCGGCGAGGAAGGCCGCCTTGAAGGCCGCGAGGGCGTCCGGATTCGCGGTGCGGAAGTTGACGCGGAGCAGGCCGAGTTCGGCCGGGTTCCCGGCCAGGGCGAGGCTCAGGGAAGCGGCTTCGACCGTGGCCATCTCCGGCTCGGCGTAGTAGTCGCTGACGTCGAGATCGACAGGGCACCAGGCCGAGACGTAGACGATGCGGTCGATCAGGTCCGGCCGTGCGTTGGCTGCGGCGGTGGCCGTGACCCCGCCGCGGCTGTGGGAGACCAGGATCACCGGCCCGTTCTGCTTGGCCCTTTCGAGGATCCCGATCAGGTGCGCGGCATTGTCGGCGAGCGTGACGCCCTCGATCGAGCCGGGTGCCGTGGCGAGCTGTTCGGGGTCTTGTGGCGCCTGGTAGGCGCGTGTGTAGGTCGCCTGGAAACCATGACCCGGCAGATCGACCGCGACCGAACGGTGCCCCAGGAGGCCGAGTTCGGCCTGGAGCGGCGCGAATGAGAAGGAGTTCGAAAAGGCTCCGTGAACCAGGACGAACGTCGGATGCATCTGTCCACTCGCTTTCTTCGGTGCCAAAAGCCTAATGATCACCAAGCTTCAGCCAATGATCAAGGTTCGATGACACGGGACAGCGCGCACGCCGCACATCGCATGGCTGGTGGGCTGCGGTCGGCAGGCCCCGCTGGTGCACCGGGAGTGCGCGGGAGCGGCCGCGCCGCGACCAGGCCTTCGCCTGCGGCGGCGACCGGACGCCGACCCGCAAGTCCTTGCCGATCAAGGCATTCTCGAGCGAACCGCTCCGCGGCCTGGAGCCGTACCCCCGCGAGAAGCTCCTGGCGTCCGGCGGTCGCCCGGGGTGGATCTCCACGCGCTTTCGTTGCGTTTGCCCGTCGCCGCGGACGGCAGGAGACTGGTGATATCAGCGTGGCCCCGCCGCTGGAATCCGGGCTGCTTGGCGCCGAACGCTTCTCCCGCTGCTGTCACATCAGCGGGCCCCTGCCGTTTCCACATCAGCGGGCCCCTGCCGTTTCCTCGGCCCTTCCATGGCCGGGAATGCGCACAGCGATCTGAGAACGTCCAAACATCAACTGATGAATTGTCAACCGTTGGCTCTCTCGCCCAGGAGGTGCTCCATGAGCAGGACCCGCCCAGTCAACTGCATCATTCCCCCGTACATTCTCGACAAGCTCCTGGAGAGCGAAGACCGGGAGGTGCGCCAGGCCGCCTTGGACACCCTGCTGACCACTGCGCGCCTGCGGGGCGAGCGGGCGGTCCGGGCGTCCCTCTCCGGCTTGGCCGCCACCGCCGGTGACGGCCGGCGCACCATCTTCGACTGCGAGCAGGGGGTATCCCTCCCCAACGCCGTCCTGGCCAGGTCTGAAGACGGACCGCAGTCCGAGGACCCGGCCCTCAACCAGGCGTTCGACGGACTCGGCCTGACGCGTGATTTCTACAAGGAGGTGTTCCAGCGCAATTCGATCGATGACCGGGGGATGCGGCTGGACGGATACGTCCACTTCGACGTGCAGTTCAACAACGCGTTCTGGGACGGACGTCAGATGGTCTTCGGCGACGGGGACGGCAAGGAGTTCAGCAACCTCACGGGCTCGCTGGACGTGATCGCCCACGAGCTGACGCACGGCGTCACCGAGAACACCTCTGAATTCGAGTACCACAATCAGTCCGGGGCCCTGAACGAGTCGATGTCGGACGTCTTCGGGTCGCTGGTCAAGCAATGGTCGCTGAAGCAGAGGGCCGAGGATGCGGACTGGCTGATCGGGGCTGACGTGTGGACCCCGGGGATCGGCGGCGACGCCCTGCGATCGATGAAGGCGCCGGGGCATGCCTACAACCATCCCCAGTTCGGAAAGGACCCCCAGCCCGACCGTATGAGCAAATTCGTCCACCTGCCCGACACCCCCAGAGGGGACAACGGCGGGGTGCACTACAACTCCGGCATTCCGAACAAGGCGTTCTACCTGGCTGCCGTGGGCATCGGCGGATTCGCATGGGAGGCCGCCGGGACCGTCTGGTACGAATCCCTCAAAGCCTCCAGCAGGGACGCCACTTTCCAGGATTTCGCGGACACCACCTTCCACAAGGCCGGGGAGCTCTTCGGCACCGGAAGCCCCGAGCAGTCGGCCGTGCTGGCGGCGTGGCAGGGAGTGGAGATCCAGATCAGCGGGGTCCCGGCGGGGCTCACCCGGGCACGCAGCTTGCCGGTCAACGGGAACGGCGGCCTGAGCCGGGAGGACGGCCTGGCGGCCCTGTCCAGGCAGATCGGGGAACTGAACTCCAAGGTGACCGGACTGGCGAAGGAAATGGCCGCACTGAAGGGGGCCAAGTGACCACCGGCCGCGCGCGATGAAGGTGACTCTGGAGTCATACGGCGGGCTGGCGGCGGCGGTCCGCCGCCGACCCGAGGTGCTGGACACGGCGGCCTTGCCCGAGAACGCCGCAGCGGAGCTGACCCAGCTGGTGGAGGCGGCCGTCGCGATGCCCGCTCAGGACCGGGCCGACCGTGCCAGGGACGCGATGACCTACACGATCACGGTGGAGGACGACGGCCATCCGACGGTCCTCGAGCAGTCGGACGCCGCCATGTCCCCGGCGTTCGCGACCTTGCTCACCTGGCTCAAGAAACGCCTCGCGCAGCAGGACCGGTCCTAGTCGGTGTTTTTGGAGCGGCCGTCCTCAGCCGGGCGCGTCGGCCTCGCTCCACGCGGCGCGCCGGACCGTCTCCGCCAGCTCGTCCCGGTCGGCGACCGGGGCGCCGGGCTCGTCGGGCCACTGTCCGACGGTCGCGGCCGCCCACTCGGCCCAATCGGCGACCAGCCGGTAGTAGTCCGTGAGGAACCGGCCGACGAGCAGGGTCTGCGCGGCCCGCCGGGGGAAGGGCCCCTCGCCCGCGGCGTAGGCATGGGCTGCGGCCAGGTTGTCCCGGTTGCGTTCGACCGCCCAGGCCCGGGCAGCAGCCAAGGTGGCCTGCGTATCGGACGCCGTCCCGAACTCGGCGAAGAAGACCTTCAGGAGCTGTTCCGACTCCAGGACGGGGCCGGCGCCGGGCTCGTGGAGCCACGCGGCGAGCGCATCGCGGCCCTCGGGAGTGATGGCGTACACGGTGCGCGGCCGTCGGCCCACGGACCCCCGGTCGGCCCGGGCCAGACCGTGCCTGACCAGCTTCTTGGGCTCGTCGTAGATCTTGCTCTGCGCCCTGGGCCAGATCCGGCCGAGGCTGCGGTCCATCTGGCGGGCGAGTTCGTACGTGCTCCACGGACGCACCGCCAGCAGCCCGAGGACCGCGTAGGAGGTCGTGGTGAGCGCGGCTTCCCTTGACATCGCCACTCCTCGGATTTATACCGGAATAGTCCCTTTGGGAGTATAAGGCGGGTGGTCAAGATGACCCGAACGCTGCAGGTGGCACCCTCGAACGCCGAACAGGCCCGGGCCTGGGACGGCGATGAGGGCACCTACTGGGCCGAGCACGCCGACCGGTTCGACCGCGCGATTCACGGCTACCGGGCACGCTTCCTCGAAGCCGCGGCGATCGGTCCGGCCCACCACGTGCTCGACATCGGGTGCGGCACGGGCGAGATCACCTGCGAAGCCGCCCGCAGAGCCACGGCGGGCCGCGTGCTCGGCGTGGACCTGTCGGCGGCGATGCTGCGAGTGGCCCGGCGGCGGGCAGCGGCCGAAGGACTCGCGCACGCCGAGTTCGAGCAGGCCGACGCCCAGATCCACCCGTTCCCGGCCGAGGAGTTCGACCTCGCGGTCAGCCGTACCGGGACCATGTTCTTCGCCGACCACGCCGCCGCGTTCCGCAACATCGCCCGGGCCCTGCGGCCGGGCGGCCGCACGGTGCAGCTCGTCTGGCAGCCGGCACCGCGCAACGCATGGTTCCTGGCCCTCACAACGGCCATGGCGGCGGGCCGGGATCTGCCCGCGCCACCGCCGGGCGCCCCCGGGCCGTTCTCCCTGTCCGACCCCGACCGGGTACGCCGTCTGCTCACCGGCGCCGGGTTCGCCGAAGCCGCCTTCGAACCGCTCACCGCGCCCATGTACTTCGGAGCCGACGCCGATGACGCGTACCGCTTCGTCAGCGGCATGCTCGGCTGGATGCTGACCGACCTCGACGACACCGGCCGCACGCGCGCCCTTGCCGACCTGCACACGACCCTCCGTGCGCACGGGACACCGGACGGCGTGTTCTTCCCCTCGGCCGCATGGCTGATCACCGCGAGGCGCCCCTGAACGCGCCGTCCGGCCGCTGCCCCACCCCGCGGGCCCCGCACCTCCGGCCCGGAGCCTCTGTGCAGAGTGGAGCCGCAGTACAGGCCCGCGCTCGGCGGAGCTGCACTGCCGCCGGCCGACCGGTCACGGCGTGACGGTGGGCTTCTCCGGCTCGAGCGAGTTGCCCGCAGGGATCCTGCCGCAACTGGTGGGGGCGGTCCTGCCCGCGAAGCGGTCGTCCAGCCAGGCCATCGCGCGCGGCGCCCAGTACGGCATGGCTCCGACGTGGCTGAGCAGGTCGTACTGCTCATACTTGATCGAGCTGTTGCCGGTGGCGCAGTACTGCCGGGCCAGCGTGCGCACGTCCCCGGCGACCATGACGCCGTCACCCGTGCCGGTGCCCGGCGGCCTGTTGAACGTCCCCTCGAGCCAGCCCGCGTTCCCCTGCCCCATGAACCCCGGGACGGTCGGGGTGGCGGCCTGGCCCAGATTGATCTTGTTGACCGCTGCGACGAAGGCCGGAATGGAGTTGGGGTCCTTGTATTCCGGTTTCGCCATGTCCTTCCACGTCATCCCCGGGTGGTGGGCCAGCGCATCGAGGATCGAGCCGTGTTCGAGCTCGTTGACGACCGCGAGGCCCTTGGCGCTCAGGTAGGGGGTGAGGTCGATGTCGTACGAGCGTGAGACGCCTATGAGGGCCATCGGGATCACCCCGTTCCACGCCAGCGCGCCGTCGACGTACCTGAGGTTGTGCGCAGGGGCGACGAGCAGCCCGCCCTCGGCGAAGCCGACCAGCTGCTTGTTCACTTCGGGCGCGTACGCGGGGGCCAGGACCGACGTCCAGTTGGTGGCGATGGCCCCGCCGGAGTAGCCGAACAGACCGAACCTCGTGCCGGAATGCAGACCCGTCTCCTCGGTGCGGACGGCGGCGCGGATCGAGTCCAGCGTGTTCGTTCCGTACTCCGGGCCGGCCGCGAAGTCGGCGTTCTGGCCCTCGGTGTCCGGGATGACCACGTCGTAGCCCTTGAGCAGCAGCGGCGCCAGGATGAGGGATTCGCCGTTGGCGATGGCGCCGCCGAGCGAGACGTCACCGGCGATGGCCCGGGAGGGGCCGTCCTCCGGGCTGAGGGAGTCGTAGAACGACTGGTACGACACCGCCTTGCTGCCGTCACCGTACTGACTGCGGACCACGGTGGTCACGTTGGCCGAGGGCCTGCCCTGGGCGTCGGTCGTGCGGTAGAGCAGTTGGATTGCCTTCAATGGCGTCGGTATGCCGAAGACGTGGTAGTTCAGCGTGCGCCTCTTCAGAACGTCGCCCGGCTGGTACGCGGACAGCGGCTTGCTGCCGTCGTAGCGGTAGAACGGGTCGGACGCCGTGGTCGTCGCCCCCCGTGCAACCGCGGTGGGTGCGGCCGTCGCCGTCGGCGCCGCGCCGACGACGACGCCCGTCACGATGGCGGTGGACAACAGAGCAGAGGTTCTCCGGTTCATTACTCCCCCGTACGTCGAGCCCGCAGGCTTTACCTGGCGGTAACTTACTGGAGGTAACGCCGTGACACATAGACGCGGCGCCAGGGTTTTCCGTGAGGCTCCGAGCACGTGACCCGCACCTCGCCGACACGGCCCCTACACCGGCCGCAAGGCGACAACTCCCCTGGTACCTGCGTCAGCAGAGCCGGTCCGGGGAGGGGAATCGGGTGATCTGCTCAACGCCCAGGGGCTAGATCTCCAGGCCGGCCACGTAGCCGTCGGCCGCGAAGGCCATTACTCCGCCGACGAGTTGGCCGTCAGCTCCGAGCACCGTGGCATCGACGACCGGATTGTCGGTGACGGGCGCGCGAGGAAGCGCTCCCCTGTCCAGGTCGAAGTCGACGCTGGGGCAGGAGCACGCACAGCGGCCGGTGACCCGCAGGTAGGGGATCTGCGCCCGCAGAGCACGGTGGGCCAATTCATCCCCATCGAGCACGAGCGGCCGACCCCGCGTTCCCTGCCAGGGAGACGCCGTCATTCCCCTCCGCCGCGGCCGTCGCGTGTCATGCGGGTGACCAGGACGGAGAGGGCAGAAGTCGCCGCGAAGGTGGCCGCCATGACCATGGCCACGCCGATGGCGAAGAGACCGCTGGAGTCGTCCGACCAGTCGCAGTACGAGGCGACGGTCAGACCGACCGTGGTGCCGAGGACGGCGCTCGCCGCGTGGCCCCGGACGGCCGCCCAGGCCACCGGGGCCGCCAGGCTCAGCACCAGCCCCACCACCTGCCACGCCTCGTACGGGCCCGTCACCGAGCCGTCGGAGTGCACGTCGCGGTGCTGGTCCCAGCCCAGCCAGGCGGCCCATGCGGCGACAGAGACGAGAAACAGGAGCAGACCCAGGGCGGGATTCAGGAGCTTCCGATGCATGGCCCTAGCATCCCGGCCGGCTCCGAAGGCGGGCAGAGCGCAGGTACTCATCTCTTCTTGAGTAGCCGCGAGACCTGCCGTCGGATCCGGTGACCCGCCGATGCCGGTGACCGGCGCCGTACGCCGGGTCTGACCCCGCACGCCGCCCGGGCCGACCAGAGGAAGCGGTGTGTCAGGAGACGCTCTTGGTCGCGCTGGAGACGACGCACTCCTTGTACTCGCTTCCGTCGCCCTTGCCGGTGTACGGCGTTGTGGCCTCGGCCTGCTGGGATCCGCCGGCCTTGACCGTCAGGTTGGTGACCCTGGCCGTGGCGGCGAGGGCGTTCGACCCGGGCGCGCCTTGGAACTTCATGGTGATGTTGTAGGTGTAGCCCAACGAGCCGGTGTTGGTGACGGTGAGCCGGGCGACGAGGTTCTTGCCCGAGTCGTCCAGGCGGCACTTGTCGATCTTGATGTCGCGCTCGGCCTTGTTGGCGCTGCTCGAACCGCCCGTGACGGAGGGGGTGCCGGACGAGGTGCCGCTGCTGCTGTCGCTGCCGCCCGTGGTGCCGCCGGTGGTACCGCTGCTGGAGCCGCCCGAGCTGCTGGAGTGCGAGGAGCTGGAGCCGTGGCCGCCCCCGCAGCTGGCGCCGTGGGAGCCACGGGCTCCCGTGAGCGCGACGACGGCGACACCGAAGACGGCTATTGCCCGGACATGACGAAGCTTCACATTCAATCCCGTTGCAAAGAGTGATGAGCAAGTAGGGCACCTTGGCAGGCGCACGTCACCTTAATACCGTCTTTATGTCGCCTGGTCGCGCCCCTCCGGACGGGCCCACCTGATCGTGACACGATCACGACATACTGATCACACCGGACGTCTGCGCGCACCTCAGGAGGCAGCGGCCGCGTAGTGGTCGACGTACGCCTGGAGGTGGGGAGCGAGCGGGCCATCGGCCCCGGTGGAGTTCATCTGCATCCACAGCTCGTTCTCCACGACGAAGCGGTACGCGAACTCCTCGAACGTGTCGGCGCACCTCATCAGCGAGGAGGCCACCGCGACCCGGACCTCCTCCGCCGGTTCCCCGTTCGCCCACCAGCCGGCGGACTCCAGCTCCACGGGCGAGCAGACCACGAACGCCTCACCGGAGGGCCGCAGGTACAGGTACCAGATGACGCAGTCCTGCTGGTCCCGCAAGAACCGTACGAGACGGGCACCCTCCTCGGCCGGGCTGCGCAGTGGACTCGAAAGGTGGCTCCAGCAGGCCGTCACCGAGACCTCGTCGAAGGCACTGCAGACGCGCTCACTGCCGTAGAAGGCGGCGAAGTCGGCGGGGAGTGCCAGCCCGATCGCCGCCAGATCCCGCTCCACGGCCGCCAGATGCTCACCGTGCTCCGAACGCGGACCGTCGGCCCCGCCCAGCCAGCCGAACCTGCCGTCGAGTTGCGCGGCGTTCAGGGGCGGCAGCGTGTCCAGGGGGTACACCTCGTAGGTGGACGCGCACGACCGGAAACGCCCCAGGTCCGTGGCGCACCAGCCGGTGGGGAACCCGACGGGCGTAACGTCGGCTGCAGGAGCGGACGTGGATGCGGATGCGGATGCAGAAGTGGATGCGGACATGGAAGGCCCCTCAGGATGCGGCTGGTTCAGCGGTACGTCTCATCCTCCCGCCCACCACTGACAACGCCCTTCGCCATCTTCCTGGCCTGGCCACGGATGCTGAGGCTCCCGCCCACTCGCCTCCGGCGCCATGTCGCCTCGGACCTCCGTCGCCTCTCAGTTCAGTGGTGCGGCCTCCAGTTCTGCCAGTTCCGCCGCCGTGAGCTCGACCTCCGTGGCTTTGGCCGAGTCCTGGATCGAAGCCGGACGGCTGGCTCCCGGCACCGGGATGACCGTCGGGGAGCAGGCCAGCAGCCAGGCCAGAGCGATCTGCTGGGGGCTGATGCCGCGTTCGGCTGCGATGCGGTGGAAGGCAGTGGCCGCGGGCGCCGTGCCGGACGGGCCGTCCAGGGAACTGCGGGAGATACCGCCCAACGGGCTCCAGGGCAGGAAGGCCAAGCCGAGTCGGTTGCTCAGCTCCATCTGCGGCTCGGCGTCGCGCACGGCCGGGGAGTACTGGTTCTGCACGGAGACGAGCGCATCACCGAGGATGGCACGGGCCTCACAGATCTGGCCGGTGGTCACATTGGAGATCCCGGCGGCGCGGATGGTGCCGGCGTCGAGCAGTTCGCGCAGCGCGCCGACCGACTCCGCCCAGGGCACGTCGGGGTCGGGCTTGTGCAGCTGGTACAGGCCGATGGCTTCCACACCCAGGCGCTTTCGCGAGGCTTCGGCGGCGTGCTTGAGATGGGTGGGGGTGCCGGTGACGGTCCAGCTGCCGTCACCGGGGCGGCCCCGGCCCCCCTTGGTGGCGACGAGGACGTCGGAGGTGTCACCGCCGTAGCGGGCCAGGGCGCGGGCGATGAGGAGTTCATTGTGGCCGCGCTCGTCGGCGTGCCAGTGGTAGCTGTCGGCGGTGTCGATGAGCGTGACGCCGGCGTCGAGGGCGGCGTGGACGGTTGCCACGGCTCGTTCCTCGTCCGGGCGGTGCTCGATGGACAGGGGCATGGCACCCAAGCCGATCGCGCTGACCGTTGCACTCCCCAACAGGCGGTACTTCATTGCGTCTGTTCTCCCGTGTCCGTGTAGCCCAGAGTGCCGGGTCAGCGCATGCGGCGGAGGCTTCGGCCACGGCGCCCGGCAGCAAGTCGGCGGTGCGGGAGAAGGCGAAACCCAGACGCCTCGCGCGCGTGGGCCACGGCGGGGTTGCGGTCTCTCCCGGCCGGCCTGGGCGGCGATTGCGAACGGAGATGACGTCGGCACCGGCACCCGTGTCCACGGGTGCCGGCGACGCCCCCGTTAACGCAACGATACGAAACGAAGCGTTGCGTTTCGACCACGATGTCAGCGGCACCGTCGGCTTGTCAACACGAGACGTAGCGTTGTGTTCCGATAGGATCGGGGCGTGCCGCCGCCCGCCTACCGCAACGAAGAGTCCCGCCAGGCCATCGTCCAAGCCGCACTCCACCTCTGCGCCGAACGAGGCTTCGCGGCAACCACCATCGAGGGGATCGCGACGCGGGCCGGCGTCGGCAAGACCACGATCTACCGCTGGTGGCCGTCCAAGGCCGCCATCCTCATCGAGGGCATCGAGACCGCACGCGACGCCGCCGCCGGTTTCCCCGACACCGGTGACGTCCTGGCCGACCTGGTCACCCAGACCGCCAACGTGATGCAGCTCTTCGACACCGAGTTCGGCGCGATCTGGCGCGGTCTGATCGCCGCCGCCCAGACCGAGGAGGCCGCGGCCGAGGGGATCACCCGCATCCTGCGGGTCTCCATCGACGCATGCGTCGCCCGCCTCGCCAAAGCCCGCGACGCCGGACAGATCCGCGCCGATCTGGACCTCGAACTGGCGGTGGAACTCATCTACGGACCGATCTACCACACCTGGCTCCTGCGCACCCGCCCCGTCCCCAAGGGGTACATGGAGACCGTCCTGGCCGCCCTCATGCCCGCCCTCGCACCCCGCCCCGACCACGCCTGAGCCACCCGGCGGGACGGCCGGCCCGCCGCCGAGCGGTGTCCGCCCGGGGCCCAGTCGGCGCGCTCGGGCCGGCGCCGACCATCGTGGCGGCATGACCGGATCAGCCGGCGACGACCAGCGCGCGGACAGGGCCGCCGATCCGTAGCCAGGCCGCGCCGTTCCGCTCCCAGACCGCCGAGCGGTCCTTGTCCAGGAGGTAGAGGCGCTCCCCGCGTGCGCCGAACGCCGTTCCGGCGTCTCCGACCCGGCTCCAGGCGCCCGCACGGTAGCGCCACAGGCCGCTGTCTCCCCCGTTGGCGGCGTACAGCTCCGAGGGGCTCGCGTACAGGGCGGCCGCCGCACCGCCGACCGGGCTCCACACGCCGGCTTCACCACTCCACCGGAACACCGCGCTCCGCTCGGGGTTGAGTCCGTACAGATGCCGGTCGGTCACGACGAAGTCGGCGCCCGCGGCCCCCGCGTACGACCAGGCTTCGCCCTTCCCTCCGTACGCGAAGATCCTGCCGTCCACCGGGTCGGTGGCGAACAGTCCCGCTCCCCCGCCGTAGAGACGTCCCGCCGGCCCGCCGACCCGAGTCCACGTGGCGTGCGGCCGGTCCCACCGGTGCACGGCGCTGCGGTCCTGGGTCAGCCGGTACAGGTCCGGGCCGCTGATCGCGAAACCCGCCGCCCCGCTGCTGACGGTGTGCCAGCGGCCGGGGACTCCGCTGTAGCCGCGCAAGTCACCGGTCACCGGATCGGTGGCGAAGACCCCGGCCGCGCCGGCGTAGAGCTCTGCCGCGGGACCGCCGATCCTCATCCATTCGGTGGCGTTGCCGCTCCACTGCAGAACAGCCGAACCGTCCTCCGCTATCGCGTAGACGCCGCTGCCGGTCGCGGCCGGTACGTCGACGGGTCCGCCGGCGGCGGTCGGCGCCGCGTCCGGGACACGGGGGCTCGGCGCCCCCGGGGAGGGGGACGAGGTCGGTGGCGACGTGGCGGTGCCCGCGGAGGGGGTGGGCCGTGGCGGCGCGGGTGGGGGGGGAGGGGAGGAGAGCAGGGGGGGGGGAACGGAGGAGAAGGGCAGGGGGACGGGGGGGGGGGGGGGTAAGGGGTGCGGGGTCGTTTTCGGGAGCGGTGCGAAGCAGACACGACTGACCAGGAGCACGTCGGGCAGGTCC
>NZ_JBVIGX010000020.1:0-87013 GCF_055570595.1 Streptomyces sp. NPDC031132 | reverse complement strand
TCGGCCCCCCGGGGGGGGGGGAAGGGTTCGGGGGCGGCGTGGCGGGCCCCGCGGGGGGGGGGGGCTGTGGCGGCCCTCCCCCCGGCGCCGGAACCCCGCCCGGGGTCGGGGAACCCGCCGAGGATTCCAGGGGGCCGGGAGGGAGAGTGGTCACGGGCTCGGCCATCGGGGGCGCCGTCCACTGCCGGACCTGCTCGAGGGAGGTCGCGGGTACCGAGAGGGCCAGGGCGAGCGCGGTGAGCAGCAGCACCCGGCGCAGCCGTCGCGGGTCGCGGGCGCCTCGGAGGATGCGGGAGCGCAGCGGCAGGGCCGGCAGCTTCCGCTGGGCCCGGACGGCCGGTACGCGGGATTCCCGCAGTACCAGGCTCCCCCTGACCGGCGCTGGACACGGCTCCCGCAGGTGCCGGATCTCCTCGCGCAGGAGGGTGATCTGCCGCCTACGGGCGTCCACTTCGGCGCCGACCCGGGCCACGGCGTCCTCCAGGCCGGACAGGACGGCGGGACGCGGTGCCCACAGGACGAGCTCCGTCCCCGGCAGGTGAGCGGCGCGATCTGCGGGCGTTGCGTCCCCGCGCCCCTCCTCCAGTTGCGGCTCGGGTTCGGCGCCGACGACCGGCTCGCCTTCGGCTCGGGCGACGGCTTCGTCGAGTTCCTTCTGGAGCCTGGCCGTCAGCCCCAGAAGGGTGCGTAATGCTTCTTCCGACCGGGCGAGTTCGGTGTCGGCCTGACGCCGGGCGCGCTGGAGCATCTCCCATGTCTGCGGAGGCGTTTCCCTTTCGCCCGACGGTCGGGACCCGCCTTCCTCGGCCGCGCAGGCGGCGGCATGCAGTTCCCTGGCGCGGGCCCACAATGCGGCGCGGCCCCTCTCATCACGGACCCGGGCGGATACCACCCCTTTCAGGAGGTCCAAAGGAATGATCTTCGCTCCCGAACGGTAGTCGCTCCAACTGGTCTTTCCCGCCCCGTACGACTTCGCCAACTCCCGGACCGTACGACCCTCCGTCATGCCCCGCAGGAACACCGCCAGCGCATTCGCCTGGGCGGTCTCCCCCTTCGGTTCCCCTTGCAGACGCCCCGCCCTGCCCATCCGTAAGGCTCCTCCGTGTTCGCGGGGCGCCCGGGTTTCCGCCCGCCCCGTTCCGGTCGACGTACCAGCAGATCAGGTGATGCGTCGGGCTTTCCACCGGTTGTCGGACAACCTGCCGTTCCGTGGCTCGATTCCGCACGGCTCATCCGGCAAGGGAGCGATACGGACGGCGATGGATCCGTCCCTGTCCGCGGACAATGCCGATTGTCCGCGGCTGAACTGCGATTTCCCCGATTTCTGTGGACGGACAATCGGGCCGCCCGAAATCTGGGAACACCGGCGGAAACACCCGCCGGAACAACCGGAACTCTGCCGAAAGAGACGAACACATGCGAAAGAAGCTCGCTCTGCTCGCCGTCGCCACAGCCGCGGTCACCGTGATGGGCGCCGCGACCTCGGCCAGCGCCGACACCCGTGTCATCAAGGGTGCGTACGTGTACTTCGACCCGTCCCGGAACATGTTCGGCATCGGCGACACCGAGGCAGACGGCCGCACCGCGTACCTGGACGTCAGGGTCAACGGTGGTCCCCAGCAGACGTTCGGGAACCACAACGGCAACGGGACCTGGCGCGACGTGTACTCCGGCGAGACCGGCATCCGGGACGGAAACACCCTCGCGTGGCGGGCCCGGGTCGGCGGCGGCGCGACTTCCGGCTGGGTGTACGAGACCGCCTGAGCCAGGGCGCCGGCCGCAAGGCCCGCGCCACGGACTCGGACGTCCGGGACGGCAGCCCCTACAAGGTGCAGGTGTGCACGGCTGACGTGGCCGGGAACTGGCTTCCCCACTGCACTGCTTGGCACTGACAGCTCCGCCGCCTCGGCACGATCCTGACCGTCGGCCAAGCGGGGCGGCAGAGGCGGGGTCCTCGTGGCGCCAGTTCCCCGCCCGGCCGCCGCCGTCGAAAGCAGGTCCGTGAAGCCAGTGTCGGCATGCAGCCGAGACTGGCTTCACCGGCGACCCGAGCGATCGCGGCGCCCGCCCGCATCTCGACGAGGCCGGAGATCTCCGGCCGAGCCGGATGGCGGAACGTGCTGCCGGGGTCCTAGGGGTCTTGCCGATCAGGCCGGATCAGGGAGCGGCGTCCCGTGCGTGCGATCGCAAGGCCGAGGAGGGAGTCGACGCGGTGGGGGCACCTCCCAGCGGTAGCTGGGGGACGTCGGCGAGTGACGAGAACGCGGCGAGCGCGCGTTGCCGGACGCCGCGAGCCCGGCCTGATCGACAAGACGCCCCCTAGGGGGTGTCCGCAGAGTCCTTGCCCTCGTGGAGGCGGCCCACGAGGAGGTTCGGGTCCTTCAGGGTGGCGAAGTAGGACGCGCTCGTCACGTACACGGTCTTGTCATACGTGTCGCGTTTGTCACCGTCGTCGCCGTTACGGCGGTCGTCGCGCTTGTCGCGGCCGTCGCCCTCGTGGCGCTCGTCGCGGCCGTCGCCCTTGTCGCGGCCGTCGCCCCCGTCGTGCTCCCCGCGGCCATCGCCCTTGTCACGGCCGTCGCCCCCGTCGTGCTCGCCGCGACCGTCACCCTTGTCACGGCCGTCACCCTCATCGTGCTCCCCGCGGCCATCGCCCTTGTCACGACCGTCACCCTCATCGTGCTCCCCGCGGCCGTCTCCCTTGTCACGGCCGTCGCCCTCATCGTGCTCCCCGCGACCCTCACCCTTGCCGCGGCCGTCGCCCTTGTCGCGCACCGCCACGGCTGTCGGGTTGGACAGCCCGTCCTGCTCCGTGAGGACGATCTCGCGGGTGCCGTCGGGGCGCACGAGTGCGACTTGGTTGGCCATGATCAGCGTGGCGAGGACCGTGTCGTCGTCCCCCGTGAAGGCGAAGTCGTCGATCCAGTCGAGTCCGGTCGCCTTGGTCTGGATGGTGCCGGCGGAGCCGTCATGACGTACCGGGATGCGCAGCAGTGTCTTGCGGTCGGTGTTGGACACCCACACGGCGCCGTTGTGGACCTTGATGCCGTTGGCGCCGGCCTGGAAGCCGTCGGCCTCGGGGAGCGGCTGGAGGTCGGTCCCCGTGGCCCAGGCCGTGGGGGCGCCGCCTTCCTGCGGGACGCGCCAGACGATTCCGCGTGCCGTGTCGGCCACGTAGAACACACCGCGCTCCTCGTCGAGGGCGAGGCCGTTGGGGAGCCCGTCCGTCGGAAGCTGCGCGATCTGGACCGGCGGGCCGCCATAGGGCCCGATGCGCCAGATGCCGGTCTCGCTCGTCCCGGTGGCGTAGTTGACGTAAAGGGTGCCGTCGTGGGCGCGCACGATCCCCATGACCACGGCCGCGCCGAGGACGGGGGTGTTCGGGTTCGCCACGGCGGGCAAGGTCGCGACGGGAAGGACCGCCCCCTGCTTGTCGACGCGGACGACCTGCCTTGCGAAGGCGAGGGTCAGGTTCGCTGAACCGTCCGGTTCCAGGGCGATGTTCTCCGGCGCCTCCCCGGTGGTGAAGTCGAATACCGCGACGACGCGGGGATTGGAGATGGTCGGTTCGCCGGCCGACGCCGGGCCTGACACGAGCAGGGTGAGGGCGGCGGCCGTGGCGGTGGCGGCCAGGCGTGAGAGTCGGGACATGGGCCTCTCCTTGGGCGGGCACGAGGTGCCGGGAGTACGCGACACAAGAAGAAGGTGACGATGCGTCAGCCCGAAGCGGTGGCAGTCAGGGCCGGGAGATCGCCCGCTTAGTCCAGGGCTTGGGCCAGTTGGCACTGGCGCCCGCCGTCGCCTGGGGCCGCCGGCCGTACGGACCGTACGCAGGCACCGGTGACCGAGTGTGTGGCACTGGCCCTCGTTCGCAGGTCTGGCAGATCACCGCAGATCACCGACGGGGGCACGGGCGCGGCCTGCGCCGACCGATTACGCAGGGTGCACTCCGGGTTGTGCAGGAGCCTGCACGCGGAGCCGCGGGCGGCGCGCCTCAGCCGAGGGTGAGCGGGTGGTCGGGAGCGAGGTCCTTCGCGATCCGTTCGGCCACCGTGGAGGCGGAGTTGCCCTCGGGGGACGAGGGGCCCTTGGTCACGGAGACCGCGATGGACAACTTCTGCGCCGGAAGATAGGCGGAGACGGCCGCGTATCCGGAGAAGGAGGGGTTCGTCGCGATCCAGTCGTGGAGGACCAGGACGCCGAATCCGAAGTGGAGGGCCTCGGTGTTCTTCCGGCAGTACGGGGCCGGGCACTCCTTCGTCGGGGCGCCCAGGCCGACCGTGCCGGGGTTCAGCTGCGTGCGGAACGCCTGCTTCGACAGCAGAGCGCCCGTGCCGATGCCGCGGGCGGAGGTGGCCAGGTCGCAGATGTCCCCGGTGAGGACCGCGCCCGGGGCGGTGGTCCACGAGGGGTTCCAGTAGCTCGACTCCTCGTACGTACCGCGTTCCGAGGTGAAGGCGTGCAGGGCCGGGGCCGGGATCTCGGGGGTCGCGGAGTTCCTCGTCTCGTGCAGGCCGAGCGGGTCCAGGACGAGCTCCTGCAGCACCTGGTCGAGGGGCTGGTCGGTGATCTTCTCGAGAGCGGCGCCGAGCAGCTGGAAGTTCTCGTGGGAGTAGCTGAAGCTCGTGCCCGGCTTGTACCAGAGCGGGTGCCTGCTGGTGATGGCCAGGGTGTCCGCCGGGGTCCACTGACGGAAGGGCTTGGCCTCGATCTCCTTGAGGAACACCGGGTCGGTGACGTAGTCGTGGATGCCGGAGGTGGAACTGCCCAGCATGCGCAGGGTGATCTCGTCGGCGTGGGGGACGTCGGGCAGCCACTTCGAGAGGGGGTCGTCGAGGCCGACCTGGCCCTCGTCGACGAGGGCCAGCAGCGCGGTGGCCATGTAGACGATGCCGACCGAGCCGGTGCGGAAGTGCATGGCGGGGTCGGCCGGAACTCCGGTCATCGATGTGCCGAGCGCTCCGGTCACGACCTCCCGCTCCCCCGAGGTCACGCGGAAGACGACCGAGTTGAGTCCGAACTCCTGCTGCGCCGCGCGGGCGGTGTCGAGGACACGGGCCGCCTGGCCCGAGGCCGACCGGGGGTCCGGGGAGCTGACACACTTCGGCGCACGTGCGGCGACCGCCGTGGCCGGGGCGATCCCCACGCCGAGCGGCAGGATCGCGGCGACCAGACCGGCAGCGCAGAGGCACGCCGTTCGAGAACGCCTCACGTTCCCCAGTATGGGCGCGCCGCGGGCACCCGGCCCGGCGGGCGGCGCTCGACGGCGATGCCGGACGAAAGCCGACGGTCACAGCCATGGACGGCGCCCCTGCAGCATCACCCCACTGCTCATCCACGACCGGCGCGACGACCCTATGCGCAACCTCCCGGTTGCACCTGAAGGACTGACGTGCAACCCTGGAGTTGCATCATTGGATCGCGATGAAGGAGTTCCGTCATGAGCGAAGACCGGATCGAACGCGAAACCCTGATCGACGCGCCCCTGGACCGGGTCTGGCCCCTGGTGGCGGAGCCCGGCTTCTGGGTCGCCGACCCGGCGAGCTCGACCGGCACCCTGGCCCGGGAGGGAGAGTCCCTCGTGGCACGGAACGCCGAGTACGGCGATTTCCCGGTGCGCGTGGAGAAGGTCGAGCCCCAGACCTACCTGGCGTACCGCTGGGCCAGCGCGTTCCCGGGAGAGGAGCTGCGCGAGGACAACAGCACCCTCGTGGAGTTCACGCTGACCGCGGAAGGCGACAAGACGAGGCTGCGCGTCGTCGAGAGCGGATTCGCGAGCCTGGCCGGCCCCGAGGACCTGCGTGCCAAGGCCGTCAAGGACAACACCGGAGGCTGGCCCCAGGTGCTCGACGCCCTCAAGAAGCGCATCGAACAGTCCTCCGCGTGACGGACGAAGATCGCGGCAGGGCGGAGGCCGTCGACGGCGTCCTCGCCGCCCTGGCCGACCCCACGCGACGGCGACTGCTCGATCTGCTCGCGGCGCAGGGCGAGGCCTCGGCAACGGCACTCGCGGACCGGCTCCCCGTCTCGCGCCAAGCCGTGGTCAAGCACCTCGCCGTGCTGGACGCCGCCGGTCTGGTTTCGGGCAGCCGGGTCGGACGCGAAGTGCGGTACGCGGTACGCCCCGCGGCACTGGACGCGACGGCCCGGTGGATGGCTGCGCTCGCCGCCGACTGGGACAGGCGCCTGGCACACATCAAGCGCATCGCCGAGTCGACGGAGGAGCACTGAGGCAGGCCCCCTGACGAGGCGCTGACGCCCGGCACCCGACACTGGGCACCTCGCGTAGCGTTCGCCCCATGCACACCACCCTGACGGAGCACGCCCGGTGCGTCTGGGGCGACGAGTACGGCCCGACGCCCGAGTGCGGAGCCCGCGAACACCACTGGATGTACTTCGCGGAGGAACTCACCTTCGCCGATGCCGAGACGATCCTGGCCATGTTGCGCGAGCTGTGCCCGAACGTGGTCGACGGTCTCCTGCCCGTATGGGTCCGCAACCTCGCCTACCGGCTGGTTCTCCTCCAGCGGCCCGACGACCCGGCGCTGATGCGGGTGGCCGCCCTCAACCTCGAGGCACACGGCCCTTCCTGGGACGACCTCGCCGAGGACCTCCGCGCCCGGGCCGACGCCCTGGACCCGGAGGGAGCCCTGCCTTGGGGGCAGGCACCGAGGTAGGGGCGTCGGAGAAAAGACGGGCTCGGACCTGCGAGGCCGGGTTACGCGACCAGGCGCAGCCAGGCTGCCGCGAGTGCGGCGTGGCCGGCCGGTGTCGGGTGTACGCCGTCCACGGCGCAGTACTCCGGCCCGGTCCTCGCGGCGAGCTCGGCGAACATGCCGTCGGCGGCGAGCAGGTGCGCGCCGTACTTGCGGGCGAGCTTGCGCACGACGTGAATCTTCGGGTCCAGGTCGATACGCCATTCCTCCCGCTCCTTCTCTCCGATGAGCGCGACACCGGCACCGGCCTCGACGACGCCGCGGATCGGCAGGAGGAAAGGCTCGATGAGGATCAGCTGCGTGCCCGCCTCGGCGAGGGGCGCGAGCAGGCGGTCATAACCCGCTTCGAACTCGTCCGCGGGGATCACGTACCCGTGAGGGTCCAGCGTGTGCCAGCCCATGTCGTTGACCCCGACGAGGATCGATACCACGTCCGGGCGTGCGTCGAGTACGTCCGTCTGCCAGCGGGCTTCGAGGTCCCTCACCTTGTTGCCCGCGTTCGCGGTGTTCAGCCAGGTCACGGGCCGGTCCGGGTACCGGAGTCCCCACTCGCCCGCGACGCGCAGGGGGTAGCCGAACCCGAGGCCGTCTTCGCTCTCCAGCCGTTGGCAGTCGGTGATCGAATCGCCGGTGAACATCACGGTGCTCCCCGGCCGGATGGTGATCGTCATGTGCACTCCTTGAAACGGGGTGAGGAGGGGAAAGCGGACGAGGACGTCGGTGCTCCGGCGATCAGGAGGTTTCCGGACCACCGAACCAGCGGCCGGCGGCCCGCTCGAACGCCTCACGATCAGGGGTGCGATCACCTGCCCAGGCGACGGTGCCGTCGGGTCGGACGAGTACGGCACCCAGCCCGAGGTCGTTCCGCGCCGGGCCGGCCGCGTACCGTATGCGGCTCTCCCAGCGCGTCGCTGAGCCGTGCAGGCGTCGGTCGACGCTGAAGTCGAGCGCGACGCCCCGTCCGTCCTGCATCAGGTCGCCGAGGCGCGTGCCGTCCTCGAGACGGAGGTCCGGGGCGCTGCGGCCGACCAGGGGGTGCTCGCTGCCGAGGTCGTAACGGACCCACGATCCCGACAGCCTCTCGAACACGTAGGTCGTTCCGTCACGGGTCCCGATCAGGTCGCGGACCACCGGTTGGATCGCCTGGCCGTGCGGGTCCGGCCGCATGGCCGCCACCTGCGCGCGCGACCAGTCGAGCACCGCCGCACCGATCGGATGGCGCTCGCCGGTGTACGTGTCGAGCAGCCCGTCCGGCGCGTGCCCGTGCACGGTCGCGGCCAGCTTCCAGCCCAGGTTCATGGCGTCGCCGATGCCGGTGTTGAGTCCCTGCCCGCCCAGGGGTGAGTGGATGTGGGCGGCGTCGCCGGCGAGCAGGACGCGTCCCTGCCGGTACGTCGTCGTCTGCATCGCGCGATCGGTGAAGCTCGAGGCGATGTGGACGTCCCTCACCGTCACGTCGGTGCCGGACACGCGGCGCAGAACCGCCTGGAGATGGTCGCGAGTGGGCGGCTGCGAGCGGTCGAACGCGCCACCGTCGAAGTCCATCATGCCGATGTGCCCTTCCGAGGGCATGCGGATGTACATGCCGGTCGGCGTCAGGTTGAACCCGGGCCGCAGCTTCTCGGGATCGGCAAGGGTCGCGTGCATGGTGTAGCCGGTGAACTGCGGCTCGGTGCCGACGAAGTCGAAGCCCGCGAACCTGCGCACCGTACTGCGTCCGCCGTCGCAGCCGACGAGCCAGCGTGCCTCGTACACGTGCTCACCGGCTCGCGCGATCACGCTCTCACCGTCTTGGGCGATGGCCGATACCGTGACTCCGCGCCTGATGTCCACGCCGAGCTTGGCTGCCCTCTCGGCCAGTACCGCCTCGACCGTTTCGAGGTGCGTCATCATGCCCTCGATCGCCGGGCTGGGGAGCCGGAACGGCAGGGCGGCGACGTCGACCTTGGCCGGGTCGAGCATCATGCCGGCGAAGTGGCCCGCCCAGCGAGGGGGGGACGCCTCGTCCGCGTCGGGGTTCGCGGCGGGATCGCCTTCGACCCCCGAAGCCGTCACCAGCGGGTGCAGCATCCCGCGGCGGTAGAACGCCTCTGCCGACGCGGCGGACAGGCCGCGCATCCCCAGCGGTTCCGCCTTCCAGGGGGAGCCGGGCTGCGGCTCCCGCTCGAGCACCAGGACCGAACAGCCCGCGAGGCCGAGCTCGCAGGCAAGGAACAGACCGACCGGGCCTGCGCCCACAATCACTACGTCATGCACGAGAGTTCCCCTCCCAGACCTGCAGCCGGATGGGCACCCGGCCGCACTTCTGGAAATGTGCCGGGCTTCACCGACATCGGACCGACAACCCGCCGATATGCCGCCGACACCGGACAGACAACCCCCGACAGGCCGTCGACGCCGCGGCGCCCCGCCGCCCGATCACCCCTGGTCAAAGTGCCGATCGGTCAGGAGGAGGCGCTACGGGCTTGCCCTGTCGGCGCCGCGGAAGCCTCGCCGGGATCCGGCGCGCCGTCCCACCAGACACGCCCCCGCGGGGTCCCGGCATGAGGCCCTGTGTCCCCCTGCGCCTGCTCCTCAGGCAGGGCGCTTGGCCATGACGACCAGACCCGGCCCGCTCTGCTCATCCGCAGGGAGCCGGAGTTCGGCCACCGGGCGCAGTCCCGCCTGCTCGATCAGGTCCACGAGCTGTTCCGGCCGCCATTGGTGCGTCGTCCAACGAACGGTGACACCTCCGTACGCCTCGGTGTGCACCAGGTCTTCGTCGCCGACGTGTGTCGCGGTGATGAAGTGGCCGCCCGGCTTGAGGGCCCGTGCGAACAGGGCGAGGACCTGAGGAAGGACATCGCGGGGAAGGTTGAACAGTGACCACCATCCGAGCACGCCGCCAAGGGAGGCTTCGCCCAGGTCGAGGTCGGTGGCGGAGGCGACGCTGAAGCGGCATTGCGGATGAAGACGGCGGGCGTTTTCGATCATGCGGGGTGAGAGGTCGACTCCGGACACGTCGAGACCGCGTTCGGCGAGGTAGGCGGTCACCGTTCCGGGTCCGCAGCCGACGTCGAGGACGGGCCCGAGCTCGCTCACGGTGTCCGCGAAGGCATCGATCGATGCCTTGAGCCATGGATGGCGACGGATGTCGCCGAACCCGGTCGTCATCACCATGTGGACGTAGTTGTCGGCCACCCGGTCATAGGACTCGCGGACCACGTCGAGATCTGCCGGACGGTCAATACGGTGTGCGCGCATCAGCCAACGATAGGAGGACGGTCATGGTTCTGGCAGTACAGCCGGTGGCTCGCCGAGGGCTTCGGAGACGGGCGGCCACAGGCGCGCCTCGGGCGCACCCGGGCCGAGACGCTCGGCTACCTGTGCAGGCCCCGGGAGGTCGCCCCGCTCATGGATCGGCCGCGTCGACGACGCGCGAGTCCGCGGGTACGGGGGCACGGAACGGTTCGAGGATGCCTGGGCTTCGGCACAGACGGCATTCAGCGCGGAAGCACCCAGCTCGGGGCCCAGGTCACGGCAGCGGCCTCGTGGCGGGTCGCTGTGGTGGCGAGGTGAGTGCGGAGGGTGGCCAGTGCCGGGTGGGGGTTGTCGCGGTGCCAGAGGAGGGAGTGCGGGTAGACGGGTGTCGGGTCGGTCACCGGGATGCGGCGCAGGCCGTGGCCGGCGGGCCAGACGAGGCGGGTGTGTTCGCCCATGAAGGTGGCCAGGGCCGGGGTGTCGGCGACGGTGTCGAGGAGCGCGTCGGAGCCGAAGTTGGGGCCGGTCGCCTCGATGGTGAGGCCGAACTCGGCGACGAGGTCGTCGTAGAAGGCGGCCCACTCGGTACCGGGGACGATGCCGGGCATCCAGATCCGGTGCCCGGCGAGCTGAGCGAGGGCCACCGACCGGGCACCCGCCAGCGCGTGGGCGGGGCCGGTGAGGAGCTGGAGCGGCTCGTCGAGGACCCGGACGGACTCGATGTCCTCGGGAAGGGGCCGGCCGGGCGCGGCGACGGCGCGGAAGGAGGCGTCGATCTCACCGGAACGGAGGGCGGCGACGGCCGTCTGGATGTCGAACAGCATGAGCACGTCGAGGTCGACCTCGGGGTGCGCGTGGTGGAAGCCGCGCATCAGGCCCGAAGGCGCGACGCGCGAGGCGATCACGTCGACGCGCAGCGGACGGTGGCCGGTGCGGACGGACGCGGCGGCGCGTTCGGCGACGCGCAGCAGTTCGCGGGCGTGGGGCAGGAACGCCTGCCCGTCGATGGTGAGCTCGGCGCCGCGCGGGGTACGGGTGAACAGCCGCACGCCGAGTTTGCGCTCGAGCGCGGCGATGCGTTTGGAGACGGCCTGCTGGGTGACCGCCAGCTCGGCGGCTGCCTCCTGGAACTGCCCCGCATCGGCGGCGGTGACGAAGGTCCGGACGGTGTCGAGGTCCATGCCGGCTACCGTACCGCCACAACTGTTGGTTGTGGCTGTCGATCTCGTGGTTGTTTGATCCCTGGTCGTGGTGCTCGCTTTGATGCTTCCGATCGCGGATCGGTTGTGCGGGTGAGGGGATCGGGCATGCGGAGCGGACGGCGGCTGGGGCGGCGGTTCGGGTGGTTCTGGGGAGCGTACGGAACCAGCGCGCTCGGCACCTGGCTCGCCTTCGGCGCGTTCCCGGTGATCGCCGTCCAGCTGCTGCACGCCGGGCCTGCCGAGGTCGCCGCGCTCGCCTCCGCGGGGGCCGCGGTGGGCGCGGCCGTGGCGGTGCCGCTCGGCCCGTGGGTGGAGTTCCGCCGGAAGTGGCCGGTGCTGATCGCGATGGACCTGGTGCGGTGCGCGGCGCTGCTGACGCTTCCCCTCGCGTTTGCGTTCGGTGTGCTCACGTTCGTCCAGCTCCTGCTGGTCTCGGTCGTCGTCGCGGCGGCCGACATCACCTTCCGCGCCGCCTCCGGCGCGTACCTGAAGACGCTGCTGCCGCCCGAGGACCTGCTCGTCGCGGGCGCCCGGTTCGAGTCCACCGCCTGGACGACCACGATCATCGGACCGCCTCTGGGCGGCGCAGCGATCGGCTTCCTCGGCCCGATGGCGACGGTGGCGGCTGACGCGATCAGCTACCTGCTCTCGGCCCTGGGCATCCGCGCGACGGGCGGGCACGAGCCGCAGCCCGAGCGCCGGGAGGCCGCGCACATGCGGGCCCGGGACCTGCTCGACGGCTGGCGGTATGTCCTCGCCGACGCGACGCTGCGTCCGCTGTTCTTCAACACCGCCTTGTTCAACGGCCTGGTGATGGCCGCCCAGCCGCTGCTGGCCGTCCTGATACTCGGCCGACTCGGGTTCGCACCCTGGCAGTACGGCCTCGCCTTCGCCGCACCCTCGATCGGCGGGCTGCTCGGTGCGCAGCTGGCCCGACCTCTCGTCACCCGGTTCGGGCAGCACCAGGTCCTGGCCGTGGCGGGGTCGCTGCGCGCGATCTGGCCGATCGGCCTGGCCTTCCCGGGGTCGGGCACCGGTGGGCTGCTGCTGGTGACGGGTGTCGAACTCGGGCTCATCTTCTGCTGCGGGGTCTTCAACCCCGTCTACGCCACGTACCGCCTCGAGCGCACCGCGACCGACCGGGTCACCCGCACGCTGTCCGCCTGGGCGGTGACGACCAAGGCCACGACCGCCCTCCTGACGGCCGTCTGGGGCGTGCTGGGTGCCCTGGTCGGCCTGCGTACCGCCATCGGCCTGGCCGGCGTACTCCTCCTGGCAAGCCCGCTGCTGCTCACCCGCCGCGCGGCAGCGGTTCCGTCCGAGCACTCTCATCACCCGGCTTCTATCGTGGAAACCACAGACGGCGTCGAGCGCTGAGGCGGGCCGACCATGGCGGAGGCGGGAATCGACTACGCGGCGGTGTTCCAGGCACTGCCCGGTATGGTCGCGCTGCTGACTCCCGAACTGGTGTACGCAGACGTGAACGAGGAGTTCCTGCGGATGTCGGGCCGGACGCGCGAGCAGCTGGTGGGCCGGTACCTGTTCGACGTCTTCCCCGACAATCCCGGCGACCCCTCCGCCAACGGCGCGCGGAACCTGCGCGCCTCACTCCAGCGGGTGCTGGCCACCGGCGAGCGGGACACGATGGCCCTGCAGCGCTACGACGTGGAGTCCGTGGAACGGCCGGGTGAGTGGGAGGAGCGGTACTGGAGCCCGGTCAACGCACCGGTGCTCGGACCGGACGGCCGGGTGGCGGTGCTGGTGCACCGTGTCGAGGAGGTCACCGAGCTCATCAAGGCCCGCAGCGGGCGAGGCAGCCGTACCCGGGTGCTGGAGGCCGAGCTGTACACCCGGGCCCGGGAGCTGCAGGAACTCAACGAACGGCTCCGCGAGGCCCATGCCCGCGAGCGCGAGATCGCCCTCGCCCTGCAGGACGCGATGCTGCCCGCCCCCGGCGACTTCGGCCACCACCGCGCCGCCGTGCGCTACCGGCCCGCAACGGGAACGCTCAATGTCTGCGGCGACTGGTACGACCTCGTCGACCTGCCCGGGGACCGCATCGGAGTCGCCGTCGGCGACGTCGTAGGCCACGGCCTCCACGCCGCCTGCGTCATGGGCCTGCTCCGCAGCGCCCTCAGTGCTTCCTCCCGCGTCGCCGACGGCCCCGCCCAGGCCCTGGAAGTCCTCGGTCTGTACGCGCGCTCCGTAGAAGGCGCGGAGAACACCACCGTCGTCGAGACCTGCATCGACTGGGACGCCCACACGATCACCTACAGCAGCGCCGGCCATCCCCCGCCCGCCCTGCTCCGCACCGACGGCACCGTCGAATTCCTCGACCAGGCCACCGATCCCCCGCTCGGCGCCCGACCCGACCACGTCGCCCGTCCCCAGGCCACCACCGCCTTCGCCGAAGGCGACACCCTCGTCCTCTACACCGACGGCCTGATCGAACGCCGCCGCGAGGACATCGACACCGGCCTCGCCCGCCTCGCCGACGCGCTCACCCACCACCGCGAAGCCGACCCCGAGCCGCTCGCCGACGCGCTTCTTCTCGACCTGCTCCCCGCTGTGGGCGCCACCGACGACACCGCCCTCGTCATCGTCCGGCTCTGAGCGGCGGCCAGTGCGACGTGCCCGGTGCCCGCTCAGCCCTCAGAGCGCTGAAATCTCGCTCAGCAGGTCGTCCAAGCCCAGCGAGCCCTGCGACAGCGCGGCCATGTGCCAGGCCTTGAGGTCGAAGTCCGCGCCGTGCCGGGCTCGGGCCGCCTCGCGGCCCATCAGCCAGACCCGCTCGCCGAGTTTGTAGCCGATGGCCTGACCTGCCATGCCCAGGTAGCGGGTGACCTCGCTCTCGACGTAGTCGGCCGGGCGGCTGGTGTGGTGGGCGAGGAACTCCTGGGCCAGTTCCGGCGTCCAGCGCTCGCCCGGGTGGAAGGGGGAGTCCTTCGGGATCTCCAGCTGCAGGTGCATCCCGATGTCGATGACGACGCGGATGGCCCGCATCATCTGCGCGTCCAGATAGCCCAGCCGCCGCTCGGCGTTGGACAGGAAGCCGAGCTCGTCCATCAGGCGCTCGGCGTACAGCGCCCAGCCTTCGGCGTTGGCGTTGACCAGGCCCACGGTGGTCTGGTAGCGGGAGAGGTCGTCGGCGACGTGCGCCCACTGGGCCAGCTGGAGATGATGACCGGGTACGCCCTCGTGGTACCAGGTGGTGACGAGGTCGTAGACCGGGAAGCGGGTCTCCCCCATCGTCGGCAGCCAGGTGCGTCCGGGCCGGGAGAAGTCCAGCGACGGCTCGGTGTAGTAGGGGGCGGCGGCACTGCCCCGCGGGGCTATGCGCGACTCGATCCGGCGTACCCGCTCGGCCAGCTCGAAGTGGGTGCCGTCCAGCGTGTCGATGGTTTCGTCCATCAGCGACTGAAGCCACTGCCGGGTCTCCTCGACCCCCTCGATGGCCTCGCCGTGCCGGTCGCACCAAGCCAGCGCCTCCCAGGGGGTACCGGCGCCCGGCAAGACCCGTTCGGCCTCGGTGCGCATCTCGGCGAGGAGCCGGTGGAACTCGGTCCAGCCGTACGCGTAGGCCTCGTCCAGGTCGAGATGGGCGCCGTTGTGGTGGCGGGCGAGACGGACGTAGCGCTCCCGGCCGACGACGTCGGGTGCGCTCTGGACGGCTGGGGCGTAGGTGTCACGGAACCAGTCGCGCAGTTCGGCCAGGCCGCCGGTGGCCACGGTGGCGGCCGTGGTGAGCTCGCCCCGCAGCCGCTCGGGACCGGGGTCGGTGAACTCCGCGAACCAGCTCCGGTCCGTACCGATCCACTCGCTCAGCTGGCCGATGACGGCCGATACCTGCCGTGGCCCTGCGGGCAGCCCGCGTGCGAGGCCGGCGTCCAGAGAGGCACGGTAGCCCGCCAGGGCCTCCGGGACGGCGCGCAGGCGTCGCGCGATCGCCGCCCAGTCCTCGTCCGTGTCCGTGGGCGTGAGCGTGAGGACGTCGCGGACCTGGTGCAGCGGTGAGTCGAGGTTGCTGACCGTACGCAGGCCCTCGCCTGCCTCGTGCACCGCGAGTTCGGCGGTGAGCCGCTCACGCAGCAGCCGGGCGCAGCGACGCTCGGCGATGTCGTCCGCACCGGGGGCGGCCTCTGCGGCAGCGAGTTGCCGCAGGGTCGTACGGGCCAGTTGGGCCACCGCTTCCTGGCCCTCCGGCGAGAAGTCGGGGAGCCGCCCGGAACTCTCGGCGACGCCGAGGAACGTACCGGCGATCGGGTCGAGTTCGACGAGGGCGTCGACGTGGGCGTCGGCCACCTGGCGGGGCAGCCGACCGCCGCTGGAATCACTGGTGTTGAGCATGCGAACCGTCCTTGTGCGATGCGTCTGCGGTTTCAGTGCGTGGTGCGGACATCAGCGTCCGGCGTTCGTGCCGCAGCAACCGCGCTCGGAATCCGCCCTCTTCGGATCAGATCCATTGCAGGTTCCGGGCGATGCGCAACGCATCGATGCGGTTGCGTGCACCCAGTTTCACCACGATGGACGAGATGTAGTTGCGCACCGTCCCTTCGGACAGGGACAGGCGCGCGGCGATCTCCTCCACCGTGTCACCGCCGTCGAGATGCTCGAGCACGGACAGCTGCCGAGGGGTCAGCGGACAGTCTCCGTTGGCCACGGCCGCGACCGCGAGTTCGGCGTCGAAAGCCCGCTCACCCTCGTGCACCAGATGAATGGCCTCGAAAAGGCGCTGGGGCGGGACACTGCGCCGCACCATGCCGCCGATTTCCCCGGTGAAGGCCCTGCGGACGGCCGATCGGACACACGCGGTGGCAACCAACAGGGTGCGGACATTCGGAAGGATCGCGATCTTCTCGGCGATGTCGACCGTTTCCTCGTCCCTGCCTTCGAAGCTGATGATCACGACATCGGGTCGATTCATCTCGGCGAACTCGAGTGCGGCATACCTGTTGTCCACCGATCCCACGACTCGGATCTCCGGATGCTGTTCCAACAATGCCGTGAGCGCAGATCGAGACAGGGCAAGATCATCGTAAACCATCACATCGATACTCACTCAATTCCCCCTGTCAATTGAGACGATGCAGCGATAGCGTGCGCGTACGAAGAGTTCATGTGCTGGCGCGCAGGGTGGCGCAACGGACCGTTACGGAAGGCCCTGCGCGGTCAGCAGGTGGTGGGAGGCCGGCCGCTGGACGGGCGCGACCCGGTAGTAATGGGCATACCGAACACCCTTGCATGCGACGGGTTTCGGCCGTCGAACCCTCCGCTGCCTGTGTCAAGTCGTACCGCGCGCCGCCGGCGGAACTCCGCTCTGCGACAGGGAGCGGGACGCGGCGATGTGGCGAAAGGGCGAAACGGTGCGCGGTCACTCCCGCCGGTCGCCTCCGCCAGAACCTCGGAGGGGGTGAGCGGGTCCAGGGTGGCGGGGGCACACGGAGACGACGTCCTACGCGGGCTCGGTCTCAGGGGCGCCCGCGTGGACGCCTGGATACCGGCGAATCACCGGTCACCGCAGCGGGACACCCCTGGTCGGCGCCCAGGTCACCGCAGCGGCGTCAGAGGGAGTGCAAGGAGGTCCACACCGTGCGGGGGCCCCGTGAGTTCGCCGACCTTCGTCCAGCCCCACCGTCGGTACATCTCGCCCGCCGACGCCCTGCTCGACGCGGCGAGTACGGCGTACGGCTCGGCGCGCCCGGCCAGCAGCAGGTCCAGCAGCGCGCGCCCGTGCCCGCGTCCCCGCAACTCCCGTACGACCGCGAGCTCGTAGACGTAGAACAGCGGTCGGCGCAGCCAACTCGGCGCAGGCGCGGCGGCGCGCGGATGCCACCATCCCTCCTCGCGGTGCACGCCGTAGGCGAAACCGCTCAGCGCACCGCCGTCGAGGACGGTGGTCACGGAGAAGCCGGGCAGCGCCGCATGGCCGGCCAGCTGCCGGGCGAAGCCGTCTGCCGCCGCCGCGTCCTCGTGGTAGGGCGGCTCGCCGTAGACCCGGTGGTAGACGTTGCGGAACTCCTCCGGGCGGCGGACCTCGGCCCCGCTCTCAGCCATGGACGGTCTCCCGCTGGACCTGTGCGGGCAGCACACGGTGGAGTCGCTGCAGCACCACGACCGCCGCGAGGCAACAGAGGCAGAGCGCAAGCCACGGCAGGCCCGCTCCCCGCGCCAGCAGCCAGGTGAACATGGTCGGCGCCAGCACCTTGGCCAGGCTCCACATCAGCTCCTCCAAACCCAGGTAGCGACCGCGGAGGTGCTCTGCGGCCATCCCCACGATCAGTGCGCTGCTGGTCGGGGCCTGGAGCAGCTCCGCCACCGTGAAGACGACCATGCCCAGTACGAGCCCGCCGAAGGCCAGTGCGACGTGCTCACGGGGAACCACCGCGATCAGGACGAAGGACACCATCCACAGGACGGCCGCCACCTGGAGCACTCTGGGCCGCCGGTGCCGCTCGACCGCCTTGGCCAGTGCGGTCTGTGCCAGCACCACCATGACGGTGTTGATCGCGAACAGCATCCCGGGCTGCCACGCCGGCAACCCTCGCCCCTCGATCACGTAGGCGCTCAGCAGCAAGGTCAGCGCGAGGTCGCACAGCGCGAACACCCAGACGGTGGCGAGGACGCCGAGGAACGGCCGGTCGGCGAGTACCTCCCGGTACCCCCCGCGCGGCTCCCCGGGAGCGTTCCCGGCCGGGGCCGGTTCGGCGCCGTCGGGGGGCAGCACGACGGACGGACGCCAGGTCGCGACCAGCCCGGCTGCGGCGAGGAACGACACGGCGTTCAGCGCGACCACGGCCGTGTAGCCCGAGGTGCCGCCCCAGCCGACGAGCGTGCTGCCCACCAGTCCGCCGGCGCCGATCCCGGCGTTGCGCAGGGACCGGTCCATCGCGTACCAGCGCGCCCGGTGCCCGTCGTCGGCCACCTGCGCCACCAGCGCGGAGACGGCGGGCCGGAACAGGCTGTCGCCCCACATGGTGACCGTGACCAGCGCGACCAGCTGCCAGGGTGCGTCGATGAACACGTAGGCGGTGAAGGTCAGTACACGGATCAGGTTGCTCGAGACCAGCACGCGCCGCGGCCCGAGCCGGTCGATGAGCCGGCCCCCCAGTGGTCCCGCGGGCAGCGAGAGCAGCGCGCCGGCGGACAGCATCAGACCGACCGCGGTGAGGGGGATGCCCTTGGCCGCGTGGAAGTACACGACGGCGAACGGGAGGAAGAGCCCTGTACCCAGGGCGTCGACGACCTGGGCGACGATCAGGGGCCTGCGGCCCTTGGTGTTCGGCAGGCCGAGCGTGTCGATGACAGCCATGGGTATCCCTCACTCACGCGTGGGGCAGTGGGAAGACGTTGAACTCGTCCTCGGACAGCGGCTGCGACCGCCAGCCGAGCCGGACGCCCGCGCGGCCGATCCTGCCGTCGCCCCACATGGGCATGCCGGCGGGGAAGTTCGACACGAGGCCGGGCACGATCGTGTGGGCGGCACTGAACCCGGCCGCCTCGGCGTCACAGGTCGTCAGGTCGACGCTGATCACCTCGAAGCCACGGGCCTCGACCCGTTCGCGGTACGCCTCGAGGCTCCGTTGCGCGAGCGCGGGCAGTCCGTCCCAGGGGCGGGTGGGGAGGTCCAGCACCCAGGGCGCGACCCGCTCCCCCGCCCTCGGATCGAGGTGGACCTGCTGCTGGCAGAGCAGGTCCCGGACGTCGCCGAAGTCCGGCCGGTAGGAGTCGAGGTAGCGCCGGTCGGCGCGGTACGGCTTGAGGTTGCCCAGGTGGGGCAGCTCCGCCCGGCCGTCCGCCAGCGTCTTGTCGTCGTCGAGGAAACGGCAGGTGTGGTGCAGGGTGAAACCTTCGGCGAGCGCCTTCTCCGCCGCCTCCAGGGGGTCGGGCCGGGTGGCGAAGCCGATGCCCAGCCACCCGGCGGCGCGGTCGCGCACGACCGCGGCGAGCACGGGGACGTCGAACTCGTTGTCCAGGTGGATCAGGCTGATGTCGTAGGCGTCCAGGCTGTCCGCGACCAGCTCGCGGATCCGGTCGGGGATCGGCAGCCGGGGAAGGCGGGCGGCGTTGGCCCACCACAGCATGGTGGCGTCCCGCTCGATCACCTCTTCGAGCCCCGACGTGACGGCGTGCTCCTCGCTGACGCCGCAGGCCACGCCGGCCACCAGCGGATCGGAGTAGGCGACCGGGTCGTGCTCTCCGTGGGCGACCAGGAAGGCGGGCACCCACACCGGTTCGCCGGTCGTCCACGAGCGGCCCTCGACCCAGGCGCACTCCGCGTCCACGGTGAGCGGCGCGAAGGGAAAGCCCTCGCTGCGGTACTGCCGCTGCGAGTACAGGTGCAGGCGGCGGGGGTCGAGCACGGGCACGCCGGCCCTGCGCAGCTGGGCGTGGCTGCCGTACCGGAGCCGGTCCTGGGGCAGCCGGCTGCCGCAGTAGCGTTCGACCGCCTCGCCGACGGCGCTGCGGCGGGCGGCGTCGAAATCGGACCAGGACGTGCCGAAGGCCTGCCGGTCGTTGGGCCAGTCCGCGACGCGCCGCATGTCGGCGACGTCCACCGCGCACACCCGCAGCCGCGCCGGCATGCCCGGCAAGGGGGCCAGCTCCTGGACGCCGGTCACCACGCCGACCTGGTCGTCGACCAGCAGGTCCGCCTCGGCGTCGCCGCGCACCACCGGCCGCGGCCGGGTCGGAACCGGCAGGATGGCGCGCTCGATCCGGTCGAGCCGGCGCGGATCGAGCTCGACCTCGTCGACGGTGGCCTCGCCCGTGACCCAGCGCTCCAGGTACGTGCCGAGCTGTGCGGATGTCCAGCGGACGTCGCCGTCGCGGAGCCGGTGGCCGTCCGGCTGCGGCGCATCCCGCATGGCCTCGAGGACCCGCGGGTCGTGTGCCGCGCTGAGCCGGCGGTCCAGCACGTCCGTGAAGTCCGCCGTGGTACCGGGGGTGATGGCAGGTCCGAGGACGGCTCGGCCGCGTTCATGGCGCAGCGGCAGCCAGCGCAGGCCGGACCGGGCGCACAGCTCGTCGATGCGGCTCAGTTCCCGGTGGGCGGGGTGGGAGAAGGCGGCGACGAGCACGGTGTCTCGGACGTCGACGACGGACAGGTCCTTCGGGGCCGGCCCGACGTGTGCGTAGCCGGTGGTGCTCAACGCGTGGGCGATGGGGGCGGTGAGGTCCGGTGCGCCGGTGATGAGGACCGTGGTGCGGGCCACTCGCGCGGCCCGCTCGGAGGCGAGGGTGGCCCCGGCCGGACGCAGGCAGCCGTCGTGCCGCAGGACGTCGACCACCTCGGCGTATTCGGGGGTCATTCCCGCCAGCAGTTCGCTGCGGGACCTGGTTCCGTCGCAGCGCGCCAGCCATGCGCGGAACTCGGACGTGGGGGCGGATATGTAGAACTGCCCACCGTTCGGGGTGGCGAGGAAGCACAGGTCCTGCTCGAGGTCGTATATCTCAACGTCCACGATTTCCAAAGCGGTGTCGTCCGCCGACATATCAGCCCCCATAAAAAACTGACTCCTCGCGCAAAGTGCCACGGCCCCGGGAGAAACCCCGGGACCGTGGTCAGCGACCTCAGAGGGTCATCTTCACTTGGCGACCGAACGGTTGTGGACGACCGCACGGTTGTGGACCACCGCACGGTTGTGCACGACGGCACGGTTGTGAACCACGGCGCAGATGACGTTGGTCTTGACGGTCGAGATCATGGAAATTCCTCCCGTTTGGTTGTCAGGTACGAGAAATACGTTACGGGCAATCAGCGCCGCCACCTAGGTGCATTCCTCACGAACCCTCATGGATGGCTCACGGGTTCGCCCGGAACTCCTCGCCCGGAACTCCGCTCCCGGGAATTCTTGCAGGGCCGGACGGCAAAGGTGACCGCGTGCCGGTTCAACGGTGCCGGGCATTCCGCGTATCGCGGGCGTATCGAAAATCGCATACGCCACCACAACGGCCCTCCGTCTCCCATGGGGGGCATGAACCACAACGCAGCCGGGGCAGCACCGGCCCGCCGTAGGCGCAGGATCCTGCTCCTCGGCCTGGCGGTCCTCGGCGTGACGAGCGCATTGTTCGTCGTGCGGGGGCCCCTCATGATGTCCGCTCCGAGGTGCGTGGCCGGGCGGTGGCACGGCTGCTTCGACACGTTCAACGGTGTGGTGCTCATGACGTTGGTCGCGCTGCCGTTGGCCGTGCTGGTGGCGTGGGCTCTGGCGCACCGTCGGCGTGCCGCCGGCGTCGCATCGGCGTGGCGGACGTCGCTGGCCGAGGTGGGCATGGTCCACGGGACGGTGCCGTTCCTCTGGCTGACCATGATGCCGGGCGCGGCGCCCGGCATCGCCCCCGCCCGGGTGAGCCTGGTACCGATGCGGGACCTGGTCACGATGGGGCCGCTCGGGATCGTCGGCAACCTGCTGGTCTTCGCGTCGCTGGGGTTCTTCGCCCCGATGCGGTTCGCCGCACTGGCGTCGCTGCCGCGCGTCCTGGCGCTCGGGGCGGGCTGCTCGGTCCTGGTCGAGACCGCGCAGTACGCGCTGCAGCTGGACCGGGTGTCCTCCGTGGACGACGTACTGGTCAACGCCGCCGGCGCCGTGCTGGCCGCGCTGGCGTCGCGCCGCTGGTGGCGCACCACCGCGGAAGCGGCGTCGGGCCGGCCTCGCCCCGCGCCGGCACCAGCAGGCTGAGTCGCATGTCCGGTGTGCACATGTTTTTACATATGTCTCTGCATACGTCGGCGATATGTTCTGCTGCTTAGGCTTCGGACATGCGCGTACTGATCGTGGAGGACGAGCCCTACCTGGCGGAAGCCGTCCGTGACGGCCTGCGGCTGGAGGCCATCGCCGCCGACATCGCCGGCGACGGCGACTCCGCCCTGGAACTGCTCGGCGTCCATTCCTACGACCTCGCGGTCCTCGACCGCGACATCCCCGGCCCCTCCGGCGACGAGGTCGCCCGGCGCATCGTCGCCTCCGGCAGCGGCATCCCGATCCTCATGCTCACCGCTGCCGACCGGATCGACGACAAGGCTTCCGGGTTCGGGCTCGGCGCCGACGACTACCTCACCAAACCGTTCGAGCTGCGGGAGCTCGTCCTGCGGCTGAGGGCGCTGGACCGCAGACGCGCGTACGCCCGGCCCCCGGTCCGCGAGATCGCGGGCCTGCGGCTCGACCCCTTCCGCCGGGAGGTCTTCCGCGACGGACGCTACGTCGCGCTCACCCGCAAACAGTTCGCCGTGCTGGAAGTCCTCGTCGCCGCCGAGGGCGGGGTCGTCAGCGCCGAAGAGCTGCTGGAGCGGGCCTGGGACGAGAACGCCGACCCGCTCACCAACGCCGTGCGCATCACCGTCTCCGCACTGCGCAAACGGCTCGGCGAACCGTGGATCATCGCGACGGTGCCGGGTGTCGGCTACCGCATCGAGACCGGTACGGACACCACCGCGCCCGGCCGTACGCATGGATAGACGCCGGGGGCTCAGCGCCCGACTGAAACTCACCCTCAGCTACGCCGGGTTCCTCGCCGTCGCCGGCGCTCTCCTGCTGGCCGTGGTGTGGGTGTTCCTGCTGCGCTACGTACCCGACAACCCCCAGGGCCTTCTCGGGATCTCGCCCAACCGCTACCTCCTCGTGCACACCTTCGCCCCCGCCGCGGCCGTGGCGATGGTCTTCCTGCTCCTGTTCGGCCTCGTCGGGGGATGGGTCCTCGCCGGCCGGATGCTCGCGCCCCTCACACGGATCACGGATGCGGCGCGGAGGGCAGGGAGCGGGTCGCTGTCCCACCGGATCCGTATGGAAGGCCGCCAGGACGAATTCCGTGAACTCTCCGACGCATTCGACTCGATGCTCCGACAACTGGAGTCCCACGTCGGCGAGCAGCAGCGGTTCGCCGCGAACGCCTCCCACGAACTGCGCACCCCGCTGGCGATCTCTCGCACCCTCCTCGACGTCGCCCTCAAGGACCCCACACGGGACCGGGGCGAACTCATCGAGCGCCTGCAGGTTGTCAACACGCGGGCGATCGACCTCACCGAGGCCCTCCTGCTGCTCAGCCGCGGCGACCGCGGAAACTTCACCCCCGAGGGCGTCGACCTCTCCCTCATCGCCGAAGACGCCGCCGAAACGCTGCTTCCCCTCGCCGAACAGCGCCGGATCACGCTCGACGTCACCGGCGGGGCGGCCCGGACCAGCGGCTCCGCAGAGCTCTTGCTGCGGATGGTGACGAACCTCGTCCAGAACGCCATCGTCCACAACCTCCCCGCCGGCGGCGCGGTGACGGTCCATACCGAGGCGCACGGCGACACGAGCGTGCTGAGGGTCGAGAACACGGGCCGTCCGCTCCCCCCGGAACTGGTACCGACCCTCACCGAACCCTTCCAGCGCGGAACGGAACGCGTACGCACCGACGAGCACGCCGGCGTCGGCCTCGGCCTGGCCATCGTGCACAGCATCGTCCGCGCCCACGACGGGACCCTCGACCTCGTCCCCCGCCCCGCCGGCGGCCTCCTCGTCACCGTCCGGCTTCCCGATGCGCCGTAGCGTGCCGGCGGTGATCACGTACCCCGATCTCGGGCACCTGTGGCGGCCGTCGGCGCCGACGACACCATGTGACACGGGCCACGGGAACCTCCCGGCTCGGGCGGACAACTACTGACGTGAACTACTCATTGCACTCCCGGATACGCGCCGGGGAACCGGAAGCGTTCCGGGAGATCTTCCGCGATCACGCGCAGCTGGTTCACCGGCACGCCGTACGCGTCACAGGGGACTGGGCCCTCGCCGAGGACGTCGTCTCGCTGACCTTCATGGAAGCCTGGCGGCTGCGCGCGAAGCTGCGCGACGAGGGGGACAGCCCGCGCCCCTGGCTCATGGGGATCGCCGTGAACGTCCTGCGCAACACCACACGCGCCGCCCGCCGGCACCAGCGTGCCCTCGGGCGGCTGCCCGCCAAGGAGACGGTGCCGGACTTCGCCGACGAGCTCGTCGCCCGCCTCGCCGACGCCGACCAGCTGGCCGCCGCGCAGCGCGCACTGCGCAAGCTGCGGCGCGGCGAGCGGGAGGTCTTCACGCTCTGCGTCTGGTCCGGGCTCGGCTACGCGGAGGCCGCGGCCGCGCTCGGCGTGCCCGTCGGCACGGTCCGTTCCCGGCTGTCCCGCGCCCGGACGCGGCTGCGCAGGCTCGCAGAGGAGGAACTGGGAAAAATCGGGGAACCCGAACCCCGCTCCGGACAAGTACAGGGCGGCCGCACTCCCGCGGCCCGGTCGCAAGAGTCGCATGAGGAGGAAACCCGATGATCCGCAAGACATGGCGACGGGACGAGTCGCTGGACCACGCGGAGCTGGGCCGGCTGCTGCCGCCCCCGGGGAGCCCGGAACTGCCGCTCGACCGTCAGCGCCTTCTTGAGGAGCACCTCATGAACGAGTTCCAGAGTTCCGCCCCGGACACCGCCCCCGGCACCCCGACCCGTCGGCCGGTACGCCGGGCCCTGGTGTTCGGCGTACCGGTCACCGCCGCCGCGCTGGCCGCCGTGGCCGTGTTCAACACCGGTGCGGGCTCCGCAGGTCCCGGTCGGGCCGCGCGGGTCGAAGCGCCGGTGGTCGCCGTGGAGGCGGGCAGCGCGGAGCAGGTGGCCGCCACCGTGCGGCAGATCGCCGCCGCCGCGTCGACAGGTCGGCTTCCGGAGCCGGGGCCCGGCCAGTACGTGTACGTCAAGAGCCAGGTCTCGTACCTGGCCATTTCCCACGACGTCGACAAGAACGAGTCCAAGACCTGGGTGCAGCCGCTGCACACGCGAGAGGTCTGGAAGTCCCTCGACGGCATGAAGGGCTGGCTGGACGAGCCCGCGCAGCAGCCCAAGGGCGGGATCACGCTGGACAAGGACGGCCCGCAGTCCAAGCCGAAGAACGGCCAGGACATACCGGGCGAGGCGATGAACTTCTCGTACGACTGGCTGAAGGCGCAGAACGCCGACCCGGACGCCCTGCTGAAGGCGGCCTACGCGGCGGTCGGCGAGAGCGGGGACCGCGACCAGCAGGCGTTCCGGGAGGTCGGCTCGATCCTGCACGAGCAGCTGGTCCCCGCGCCCATCGCCGCCGCGCTCTACCAGGCGGCCGCCAAGATCCCGGGCGTGGTCGTCGTCCAGCACTCCCAGGACGCGGCCGGGCGCGACGGCATCGCGCTGGCCCGGCTCGACGAACAGCGCGGCGAGCGCACCGAGTGGGTCTTCGACCGCTCGACGTACACCTATCTCGGCAGCCGGGGCGTGCAGGTCAGGGAGAACGACGGGATCAAGGCGGGCACGGTGATCGAGCGAACGGCGGTGTTGGAGCGGGCCGTGGTGGACGGGCAGAAGAAGCGGCCCGGCGCCACGCAGGGCGCCGTCTGACGCACCGGCCCCGCCCCTCGCTCATCCGTACAGGGGCTCGAACTCCGCCGCGTGGCGCCGGAGTTCGGGGGCCCGGGGCGAGGGGCCCGGCCGCCGCGGTGCGGTCGGCAAGCCCTCTTCCAGGGCTCCGACGGCCAGGGCTGACCAGTTGCCGGCCGGCAGGTTCCACGCCCACTGCCGGGAGACACCCGGCTGGTCGGCGATCTGCTGCCACGCTATCCCGCGCTGCGCGGCGGCAGCCGCCGTGTGATCCGGTCGAACAGCTCCGTGAGCGGCTCGCCGACGTCCCGACCGAACTCGGTCAGCCCGTAGGTGACCTGGGGCGGCGTCGTCGGTTCGACCTCCCGCCAGACCAAGCCGTCCTGGACCAGCACGCGCAGGGTCTGGGCGAGCATCTTCTCGCTGATGCCCTGGATGCTCTCGCGCAGCTCGTAGAACCGGAGGTCGCTGCTCCGCAAGGAGATCAACACCCAGACGCCCCACCTGCTGGTCACGTGGTCGACCACATCGCGCGCGAGGCAGTGGGTGTGAAACACCTCATACCGCTTCGCCGCCTCGGGTGGTGTGAGCTGCGCGCCTTCCGTCATGTGAGGAGCTTACCTCGGGGTATGTCCTTACCAAAAGTAAGCCCCGCTCCTAGCGTGAGGGCCACAGAGGGCATCGGGCGAGGAGCTGAACATGATCGTGGTGACCGGGGCTACCGGGAATGTGGGCCGGCCGTTGACGCAGGCGCTGGCCGAGGCGGGCCAGCAGGTGACGGCGGTGTCGCGGCACGCGGCGGCCGTGCCGGACGGTGTCCGCCACGTAGCGGCCGACCTGGCCGAGCCGGCCGGGCTCGAGCCCGCGCTGGCCGGGGCGAAGGCGCTGTTCCTGCTGCTGCCCGGTGACATGCACGCCGCCGGAGCCGGCCCGGCGGACGTCATCGGCCAAGCCGTGGCCCGCGGGGTCCGCCGGGTCGTACTGCTCTCCTCGCAGGGCGTGGCCACCAGGCCCTTCGGCCCGACGCGGATCGCGCTGCGCGCGGTGGAGGACGTGCTGCGGGAGTCCGGCCTGGACTGGGCCGTCCTGCGGCCGGGCGGCTTCGCCTCCAACGCCCTGTGGTGGGCCGGGTCCGTCCGCGCGCGGCGGGTCGTCGCCGCACCCTTCGGCGACGTCGGGGTGCCGATCATCGACCCGGCGGACATCGCCGAGGTCGCGGCGGCCTGCCTGCTGGATCACCGCCACACCGGCGGTGTGTACGAACTGACCGGCCCGGAGAGGATCACCCCGCGGCAGCAGGCGGACGCCATCGCCGCGGCGCTGGGCTCGCCCGTGCGGTTTCACGGCCTCACCCGCGACGAGGCCAAGGCAGCCATGGCCCGGAGCATGCCGGTGGAACTCGCCGAGGACACCCTGGACATCCTCGGCTCTCCGAACCCGGCCGAGCTGCGCGTCAGCCCGGACGTGCAGCGCATCCTCGGCCGCGCCCCACGCACCTTCGCCGACTGGGCCGCCCGCAATGTCGCCGCGTTCCGCTGAGGCCGGCCGGCGTGGCGGGACCACTCGGCGCGCCCGGGTCGGCCCGTACGGGGCTTCGACCGAGCTCGTCCACGGCCCGGCCCGGCACGCAGTCCTCCACGACGGGGCGCGGCGCAGGAGCGGCGAATTGCCTCTTTCGGGCCTGACCGTCCTGTCGGCGCTCCCGGCCGAGCCGGGCCGCTGGGGGGACCGCCCGCGGGCGCCGTTCCGGCGGGCGGCCGACGGTGCGCTCCGGCGCGTCCCGACCCTGGTCGGGGACCACCGCCACAGCCCCTGACCTGCAGCTGGTCGCGATCGGGAGCGGGCTGGCCTTCCCGCACGTGCCGTGCAGATCGACACGGCCACGCGGAGCACGCCCGCCGCCCCCCGGGCACCTTGACGCAGGACCTCACCTACGTCCACGGCTTCCCGACTCGCCCTGACGGCGTCGGGCGCGACAGCATGGAGGGAGAGAGGGTGGTCGACCGTGGCGGCCCTCGCAGGAAGGCGTTACAGACCGTGACCAGGCAGCGCTTTGCGTTCTGCGGGGCTGAGCTGGCCGCTGTCTACGTGCTCGCCGACGGACGCCAGGAACTCCATCTGGCCGAGATGACCGGAAACCGGGCCCTGCTGTACGGCCTGCCGGCGGTCCTCTCCGTGGACGGGCACTCCCCCGCCGCCGAGGCCTACCGCTCGGGCCGCCCGCTGTGGCTGAACCCGAAGGAGCTCGCCGCGTACGTGGAGGAGGACCCGCACCACTTTCCCGGCCGGGTGCGGGACGACTCCGTCAAGGCATCTCCGGCCAGGCTCTCGCTCGGCGCCCTGCCGCTCGGACACGGCTCCAAGGAGCTGGGCTGTCTGGTCGTCGCCGGCGATGTCCCCGACGGGTTCAGCAACGACCGACAGAGCCTGCTGGAGCTGTACGCCGACCAGGTCGCCGCCGGACTCGCGTCCGTGGCCGCCCACGCGCCCGGGCGCCCGGCGCCGCGCCCCCTTCGGGGACACACGCTGGTGCCGCTCCGGGGCGGCGCGTTCATCCTGGAACTCGGCACCGGCCGCATGGAGGCGCACGCGCGCGTGCTGGAACTGCTCGGCATCCCGCCCGACCAGTTCGACGGCAACGTGGAGACGCTGCTCGCGAGTGCCGTACCGGACGACGTCCCTGCGCTGATGGCCGTCGTGGAGCCCGACAGGCTGGCGTCGGGTCCGCAACAGCTGGCGTTCCGCATCCGCCGACCGGGGGGTGAACTGCGCTGGCTGGGCCTGCGGTGCCGGGTGATCACGGACGACGACGGCACCCCTGTACGGGTGCTCGGCGTGGTGGCCGACGCCTCGTACCTGCGGCCCAGCGCCGACGAAGTCTCCATCGTGCAGCGGCTGTCCGCCAAGCTGGCCGGTGCGTCGACCATCAGGGACGTCAGTCAAATGGTCGTCAACTCGCTGCGCGGCCCATTGGACGCGAGCCGGGTGGCGGTCGCCGAGGTGGAGGGCGACCGGCTCGTGTTCACCGTCCTCGACCCTCCGGAGCCGCAGGCGTGGCCGGGTATGTGGCGTTCGGAATGGCGGTCCGAGTGGCCGGACGCCTCGATGCACGACGTGCCGACGCTGCAGAGCGTACTGCGGGAGGGCCATGTGAGCCTGTGGCCGCCGGGTGCGGACCTCGAACCGGCGCTCGCGGGGATCGGGCCCGGCGGGCTCGCGGTCCTGCCACTGCCGGCGGACGGCCGGATGGTCGGGGTCTGCCTCGTGGGATGGGACGGCGAGCACCGCTTCGGGCCGGAGGAGCGGTCGCTGCTGACCGCCACCGCGGGGCTGGTGGGACAGGCCCTCACGCGCGCGCACGCGCTGGACGCCGGCCATGAACTCGCCACCATGCTGCAGCGCAGCCTGCTGCCGCGCAAACTCCCTTCGCTGCCCGGTGGGGTGGCCGTCGCCCGCTATCTGCCGGCGACCGTGGGGCTCGAGGTGGGCGGCGACTGGTACGACGTCATCCCGCTCGGCGACGGCCACGTGGCGCTCGTCATCGGCGACGTGCAGGGGCACAGCGCCGGGGCCGCGACCATCATGGGTCAGATGCGGACGGCCGTGAGGGCCTACGCCGTCGAGCGCCACCCGCCCGATGTGGTCATCGCCCGCGCCAACCGGCTGCTGGTCGGCATGGAGACGGACCTGTTCGCCACCTGTCTGTACGTGGACCTGGACATGGAGGAGGGCATCGCCTGGTTCGTCCGCGCCGGTCACCCGCAGCCGATCCTGCGCCATCCGGACGGCAGAACCGCGGAGTTGGCGGTCGAAGGCGGACCTCCCCTGGGAGTGGTCACGGACACCGCGTTCCCCATGACGGAAGTCGGCCTGGTCCCGGGGGCCGTGCTCGCGCTGCTGACGGACGGCATGGTCGAGTCCTCCAACGTCCGTCTGGAGGACGGCATGCGCCGGGTGTGCGAGGCCCTGGCCACGGCGGACCCGGCCGACCCGGGGATGGTCGCCGACGAACTGCTCGCAGGGGTCAACCGGCGGGACGACGACGTGGCGCTGCTGCTCCTGCGCTATGACGGCACCCGCGCCAGGCCGATGCGGACGAACTGGACCGTCTGGCGGCTCCCCAACGCCGTCCAGCACGCGCGCCGTTTCGCCGCGCGTACGTTGCGTTCGTGGGGCGTGGAGGAGGAACTCGACGTCGCTCTGCTGGTCGTCTCCGAGCTGGTCACCAATGCCATCGCCCACACGCAGGGAGAGGTGCAGCTGGATCTGACGCTGTCCGCGGACCGGCTGCGGATCGCCGTGAACGACACCTCGCCCCGCAGCCCGGTCAAGCCGGCGAACGTGGACTGGTCGGCGACCGGTGGCCGCGGAATCCTCATCGTCGAGGCGACGACGGCATCGTGGGGCTCGGTACCGCTCAGCGGCGGCAAACAGGTGTGGGCGGAGGTCCCCCTGTCCACCGCGCGAGCGACTCCCCCAACGCGCGCAGCGACTCCGCCCGTGGTCTGACGGGTCCGTGTCTCGTGCCCACTTGCGCCCAATTGGGCGAAAAAGTTGATGAAACGCTGCTCGTCGTGCCTCGGGACACGCCATGGTCTCTACGGAGAAGACGGCTCGAGGAGAGGGATGAGACATTGCATTTCAGGCGTACCGGAACGGTCCTGGGCGCAGCCGCGCTGAGCATGCTGGCGATGCCGGCCAACGCTCACGCTGCGGCAATCGCTTGCGGCGGGGGTACATCTACCGGCCGCGTAGTCGTCAATGGCTGCATCAGTGCCCAGCGGGGATCTGCCGGCCGGTTCCCCACTCGGGACATCACGGCGCACATCAAGGCGCGCAACACCGGCACAAGGGGAGTGAACGTCTCCTATGAGGCGTTTTTCCGCGTCGTCGACGGTGGTCACTGGGAGAAGGTGGGCAGCGGTCGGGCCTACGTCCGGGCCGGCGAGTCCATCGGCCCCGTCGAAGTGGGAAGCACGACCCGGGTATGCGGCCCCGTGAAGGTCGAGATCCGGGTACACGCCCGGGCCGACGGGGCAGCCTGGAGCGGCTGGTCTCCCGCAGCTACGAAGCAGTGCCAAACCTGAGAGCCAGGATGCTGGGTGGCCCCGGCGGGTGCCGGGGCCCGTCGGCTGTCACGGCTGCGTGCACCCACGACTGAACGGCCGGGGAGGCGCGCCTAGCGTTCACCATCAATCCATTGCAACAAGCCGAGTGCCCCTTGTTGCGTTACCATTAAAGCAGTTGCAACGATTTCTCGACTCTGACCTGCAACTATGCCGATTCCACGCAACAATCCCGTTGCTCGAAACGTGAATGCAACGTAGCGTTTCTTGCATGAGAAACAGCGGACCGAAGGCCTCGCAGGCCGGGAGGTGCGCGTTTCGCAAAGGGAGCGAGCGAAGGGGTCGGATCATGGAGACAGCGCAGCGTCAGCAGCAGGCAGCACCCGGCGCCGTCACCGCCTTCGCCCGCTTCGTGCTGTGTGGCGGCGGAGTGGGGCTCGCCTCCAGCTTCGCCGTGGCGGCCCTCGCCGTCTGGATTCCTTGGGGCCTGGCCAACGCCCTGATCACGGCGGCTTCCACACTCCTCACCACCGAGCTGCACGCCCGCTTCTCCTTCGGCGCAGGCGGGCGCGCTACCTGGCGCCAGCATGCCCAGTCGGCCGGGTCCGCGGCGGCCGCGTACGCGGTGACCTGCGGGGCGATGCTTGTCCTGCACCAACTCGCGGCGGCACCCGGCGCGGTGCTCGAGCAGGTCGTCTACCTGTCCGCCTCCGCCATGGCCGGTGTCGCGCGGTTCGCGGTGCTGCGCCTCGTCGTCTTCGCACGGAACCGCTCGCAGGCCGCGGCCACGGTCCGCACCGCCCGTCCCGTACGCGCGACCGCGCCCCGCGCAGCAGCACCGGCCGGCGCAGCCGAACTCTGCCGCGCCGCCTGACCGGCCCGCCGGCGCCATGCCTCGCGGGCCTGGCCACGTAGGGGCCCGCCGTCACGCCCCGCCGGCCATGCCTGAGGGAGGCAGTGCCGTGAGGGGGTCCTCGGCATGGTGGAGGACGTGCTCGAGCGCACTCTCATAGGCGGGTCTGGGGAAGACGAACGGTCCGATGGCGAGGTCGCCCCAGGCCGGGCGATGGGGTTGGTGGAAGGCGGACCATGTGACGGTCTCGGGGGTGGCGGTGATGCGGGTGAACAGGGGCCAGCAACTCCATATGCCACAGGGGCAGCCCAGCACCACGGTTGCGTCCGTCGGCGCGTGCCGTAGCTCCGGGGCGGCGTCGCCTAGGAAGTGGAGCGCTGGGTCACGAAGGTCGGACTCCGACATTCCGGCGTATTGGTGGAACAGGAAGTCCTCCGTGTCCTCCGGCGTCCTCTCGTAGTGCCTCATCTCTTGCAGCCACAGGGGGCGGGTGGCATGTGCGGCGTGGACGCGCGCGTCGGCCCCGTCGACGCGGATGCCCCACAGGCGGGCGGACGCGTAGGTGAAGAACTCGATGTGCTGCATGGGAAGCATCTTGTGGGATCACTGCCGGAAGCTTGCGCCCAGGGTGGGCTGCGGTGACCGTCCCGCAACGCCTCACGGCGTCGCCGAGGAAGTGGAGCACCGGGTCACCGCCCGCCGGTGGTGCGCGGAAAATGAGTTGCCTGCGGGCCGTGGCTTCGATCACGCTCGTCCGCATGGACCTGTAACGGCTGCCACGTAGCAAAAGCCAACCTGCCGCGCGATCGACCTCGGAGCCTGACGAATCCGCCCCGAGGCGATGACTCGCGCCCTCGTGTGCATCCGTCAGATCCAGGAGCCGCGGCCTGGCCTGCGAGCTCCTGCTGAGTCCTGAAAGCAACCACATCCATGAATACCGACCGCAAGGCCCTGTGGACCGTGCGTCAGTCCGCCCTGCCCCACGTCATACGACCCTGCCCGGACTGCTCCGGCTCGCGTCACCGTCCCTCGGGCAAGATCCGCGTCAACGCGAACGGCAAGCTCCTCGACGTCTGGCTCCTCCTGAACTGTGCAGCGTGCGACCGGACCTCGAAGGTGCCCGTCCACGAACGCGTCCACGTCTCGTCGCTGGACCCCGTCCGCCTGGTGGCGTACGAGAACAATGACCCGGCCGTGGTACGGGAACTGACGATGAGTGCGTCGCTCGCCGCGAAGAACGGATACCGCCTCGACTGGACCGGTACCTGGGCGCTGGAGACCCGCACGCCCCTCTACGCACTCGACGACCCGACACCGCTCAGGGTGCTGGTCAGCTTCGAACTGCCCGCGCCGGTCCGCGTCGAACGACTGCTCGTTCGCGGGCTCGGTCTCAGCCGCACTGAGGTACGGCGCATGGTCGGGGGCGGACGCATCCATCTGCCGCTGGCTCTGAACGCCAAGAGGCACCAGGACTTCGAGCTCACCATCCACGGACCCGGTTCCGTCGACACCGCGAAACACTCGAGGCTCCTCGGCGCTCCGAACGGCGTTCGGACCGACCTGAGCCACATCGGGTTGCACGACACGCCGCGGCAATCGTCGCGCGGGGCGACGGCGGGAGCGTAAGCGAGGGACAGCGGGGCCTCCTGGACGGCATGTTGGCCGACGGCCATCGAGCTGCCGGGAGGCCCTGCTCTGCGCGGCACCCGCCCCTCCTTCGGGAGGTGGGGCGGGTGCCGCATCCGTCCGCCAGGCCTACGAGGCGGCCAGGGCCTCCAGGGCGGGGACCGTTTCGGCCGGGCTCGGCAGGGCGGCGTTCTCCGCCCGGAGGCGGGCGGCGGCCTCCTGCAGGGCCGGGTCGGTGATCAGGCGGGTGAGGAGCGGGGCGTCGACGTCGTCAGAGGCGGAGCGCAGGGCGGCGCCGGTCGCGGTGAGGGCGTCGGCGTTGGTGAAGTGGTCGGCGCCCTGCGGGAGCAGGAGCTGGGGCACACCGGCCTGCAGGGCGGTGAGCAGGGTGCCGGAGCCGCCGTGGTGGATCAGCGCGTCGGAGGCGGTCAGCAGCTCGGCAAGCGGAACCCAGGGCAGCGGACGGACGTTGTCCGGGAGGGTACCGAGCGGGGCGAGGTCGGCGTCGCCGACGGCGAGCAGGAATTCGGCGTCCACGGAGGCGGCGGCCTCGATCAGGCGCACGATGGCGCGGACGCCGTCCATCTCGGTGAGGACGGTGCCCAGGGTGACGGCGACGCGCGGGCGCGCGCCGCGGCGGAGCAGCTCGGCGGGGACGGTGCCGCCGCCGTTGTAGGGGATGTAGCGCATCCGCAGGCCGCCCGGGTCGCCGCCGAGCGAGGCGGGGACGATGTTCAGCGCGGTGGGCTCGGCGGGGCCGGGCACCTTGTACGTCTCGTACGCCTCGGTGAAGTTGGCGGCGAGCCGGCCGACCATGTCGAGGCCGGAGGTGACGCCGAAGTTCTGGATCACCGACGGGATCTTGAGCTTGGCCGCGACCAGCGGGGCGGAGGCCTGGAAGGAGTCGTAGACCAGCAAGTCGGCGCCCCAGCTGTCGGCGGTCTCCAGCAGGCCGTCCACGGTGGGGCGGGAGATCATCGCGAACCCACGGGCCGCCCTGTCGAAAATCTCGTCCGGGGTCATGTCGGTGGCGACGTAGCGCACCTCCTCCCCGGTGGACTGCTCGAACACGTCCCGGATGGTACGGCCGTCGCCGATCTCGACGATCGGAAAACCTGCCTCGCGGAGCCGGTTCAGCGGCTGCGAGCTCGCGAACAGCACCTCGTGGCTGGCGGCGCGCAGCGCCTGCGCCGTCGGGATCATCGGGAAGAGGTGGCCGGCCGCGGCCGGTCCGGTGAAGAGTATGCGCACGGTTTCTCCTTGCCAGTGGTCTACCGGTCCAGGACGAGTCGTGCGGGCTCGTCCCGATTCGCTTCAGTGAACTGACGGGAAGGCACGCCGAGTTCCCCTATGAGCATCGATAATCGGACATTCTGAAACGCGTCCTCCGGACTCATGTGGCGGGATCCGATGCCGTTCGCGGCACTTTCACAGCGGCACCTCGTCGTCGCGCGGCCGCCCTGCGGCGAGGGCCAGCCCGGCTCGCGTCGGCCCGGCGGCGCCGGCGAGGTCGATGGCGAGCGCCTTGCCGAGCTGTTCGATCCGGCGGGCGACGCGGCCGTGGTGCGGGTGGAGCAGGTCGGCGGCCCGGCGCAGGGACCCGGCGGCGCAATAGGCGTCCAGCGTGTCCAGGTCCTCGGGGTTGGCTGCCACGCGGGCGAGCACGGCGCCGTCCGGGTTCTCGCGCAAAGCCGCCCGGGGTACCTCCGCCAGGAGCGCCGGCGCGCCCAAGTCGGCGTAGGGGACGACGGGTTCGCGGGGCGTGGCGAAGCGCAGGGCGGTACGGGCCTCCCGCCACGACCGGCCGGGGGCCCTCGGCGGAGCCGACCCCCGCGCGCACGCCCGCCGGAAGCCGGTCCGGATCGACGGCGGCGGCCGGCACCACCCCCACGCCGCCGATCTGCGCCGCCTTCACCGGGCGGCCCGGGCAGACGAGGCCGCCCACCCGGTCGAGCGGCAGCCGTGGCGACCGTACGGCGAGCACACGACCGGCAGACCGGCGGCGAAACCCAGGAGCAGCAGCGCCCGGGCCGTGGCCGCCCCGTACCCCGTAGCAGAGGGCTCGACCGGTACCGGCGCACGGGAGCGCGGCCGCTGCGCGCCGGAGGCCGGGACCAGGGGGGCGTCGCGCCGACAGGGGGTTGACGTGCTGTCAGAACTGTCGGCGCCGGTCTTCCACTGTCCAGCCGTCACCCAGCTCACGGCGGAGAACCTCCAGCGCGGCGTCCGCCTGCCGTGTGAACAGCTCCTGTTGTTCTTTGGGCCACGGGCATGGATTCGGCGGGTACTCCCAGTCGAGCGACGAGTAGTACCAATCGGCCAGTCTCGCCAGTTCGGCCTGGATGTCCGCACTGATGGGCAACCGCTCCAGCTCGCAGGGGTATCCGTACGGACTGTCGAGATCGGGATCACCGGGCGGACCTGGCCACAGCGGGGTGTGGACGCCGTGTTCGAAGAAGAACCGCAGGTAGTAGGACACGCTGCACCCTCTCACAGCACCTACCTGAGCCTCGCCGGTGCCGCGGGACCAGGCGGCAGGGCAGCGCTCGGCGGGCAGGCCTCGAGCGGCCCGCTCCGCGGAGGTTTCCGCGGAGCGGGGATCGGGTCAGGAGGACTGGTCCGTCAGGATCGCCGGGTCCGAGAGGCCGGCCGCGCCGGTTTCGACCTTGCCGGCGAAGCGGCGGCGGAAGTCCGGGGCTTCGGATGCGGTGACCGTGACGTCGTACCAGCGTCGCGTGTTCTTCAGGGGCACGCTGTACGTGATGGTCGCGCCCTTGGCGACCGTGAGGCGCTTCGGCCCGCCGCCGTACGCGTTGGTGACCGTGAGCGTCGCGGTCGACGCTCCGGCGTTGGTGAGGGTGAGGTCCAGGTTCCCCGTGGAGGCGTTGTGGCGGGCGGTGACCTCGGGGCCGGGGGTGGCGCCCGGATTGCGGAAGCCGCGCAGGAAGCCGTTGGGGCCGTGGACGGTCAGGTCGGTGACACCGGCCGAGTAGCGGGTGTTCCAGGCGTCCGCGATCGACTTGCCGGCCTCGGTGGTGTAGGTCCAGGGGGCGTCGGTCCGGTTGCCCGAGGTGACGTAGAACTGCGCACCGAGGTCCGGGCCGCCGCTGAACGTCAGCCGGAACGTGCCCTCGTCGGTGAGTGCGGTTCCGTCCACGTACGGGGCGTACTTCAGCGGACGCGTGGGGCACAGGCCCTTCTCCTGGCGCGGCATGGTCGCCACGGCCGGCGGGGTGGCCCGGAAGTCGGGGTGGCGCTCGCGGTCCTGCGGCTCCCAGCGGCCGGTGTCGGGCAGCCGGACCGTGCCGGTGTCCGTACGGGCGAAGTCGAAGGCGGAGGTCAGGTCACCGCAGACGGCGCGGCGCCAGGGCGAGATGTTGGGCTCCTGCACACCGAACCGCTTCTCCATGAAACGGATGACGGAGGTGTGGTCGAAGGTCTCGGAGCAGGAGTAGCCGCCGGTGCTCCACGGCGAGACCACGAGCATCGGCACGCGCGGGCCCAGACCGTACGGGCCGGCGACGTAGCCGGCCTTGCCGGGGAAGACGTCGAGCGCGGTCGGCACGGTCGACAGGCCCTGATTGGCGTCCGCGGGGGCGTACGGCGGGACGACGTGGTCGAAGAACCCGTCGTTCTCGTCGTAGGTGATGAACAGAGCGGTACGGGCCCACACGTCGGGGTTGGAGGTGAGCGCGTCCAGCACCTGCGCGATGTACCAGGCGCCGAAGTTGGCCGGCCAGTTCGAGTGCTCGCTGAACGCCTCGGGGGCGGCGATCCAGGAGACCTGGGGCAGGGTGCCGGCGGCGACGTCGGCGCGCAGCTTGTCGAAGTAGCCCTCGCCGGTCCTGGCGTCGGTGCCGGTGCGGGCCTTGTCGTACAGCGGGTTGCCGGGCTGGGCGCCCCGGTAGTTGTTGAAGTAGAGCAGCGAGTTGTCGCCGTAGTTTCCGCGGAAGGCGTCGTTGATCCAGCCCCAGGAACCGGCGGCGTCGAGGCCGTTGCCGATGTCCTGGTAGACCTTCCAGGAGACGCCGGCCGCCTCGAGGCGCTCGGGGTAGGTGGTCCAGCCGTAGCCGGCCTCGGCGTTGTTGAGCACCGGGCCGCCGCCCTTGCCGTCGTTGCCGGTGTGGCCCGACCAGAGGTAGTAGCGGTTGGGGTCGGTCGAGCCGATGAACGAGCAGTGGTAGGCGTCGCAGAGGGTGAACGCGTCGGCGAGGGCGTAGTGGAACGGGATGTCCTCGCGCGTCAGGTGGGCCATGGTGGCCGGCGTCTTGGCGGGCACCCAGTTGTCGTACTTGCCCTTGTTGAAGGCGCTCTGGCCGCCCGCCCAGTCGTGGTTGAGGCCCTGCAGGTACTCCATGCCGAGGTCGTCGGACGGCGGCCGGAACGGCAGCGTCTCCTTGCCCGCCTTGTCGGTCTGGTGCCATACGGACTTGCCGCTGGGCAGGGTCACCGGGCGCGGGTCGCCGAAGCCGCGGACGCCGCGCAGCGCACCGAAGTAGTGGTCGAAGGAACGATTCTCCTGCATCAGGACCACGATGTGCTCGACGTCGGCGAGGGTGCCGGTCGTCCCCTGCGCGGGGATGGAGGCGGCGCGCGCGATGCTCTCGTTGAGCATGGTCAGGGCGGCGGCGCCGCCGGTGAGCTGGAGGAAGCGGCGGCGGTTCAGTTCTGCCATGGCGAGAGGGACCTCTGCTTCGGTCGAGAAGTGCTTGAGCGCCCCCAGGACATCGTGCACGGGGTACCGGAGAGGGAGCCTGGCGTGACGGCGGCGAATACACCAGGCGAACGGCAGTCGGATTCCGCAGGAGTTCGGCCATTCCCGGTCACCGAGGGGTAAGGCGTCTCGACGGGTGGCGCGCCTCGCCGGCCGCCGTCACGGTCGACGGCCGGGACACGGACACCGGCGGTCGTGCGGCGCTCGGGGCGCCGATGGGACACATGACCGGCCTGCACGATCCGCGCCCCCACCCCTGAAACCGGCCCGCCCCCGGAGCTCGTGCTCCGGGGGCGGGTGGAAGCGGGCTACGCGGATCAGGCGGCGGTGATGTTCTCCGCCTGCGGGCCCTTCTGGCCCTGCGTGATGTCGAAGGTCACGGCCTGGCCTTCCTGGAGCTCACGGTAGCCGCTGGAGTTGATGTTGGAGTAGTGAGCGAAGACGTCGGGACCGCCGCCGTCCTGCGCGATGAAACCGAAGCCCTTTTCGGAGTTGAACCACTTCACGGTTCCGCTTGCCATGGTCTTGCCCTCTCAGTCGATGTCGGGTCCGCACCGCGCGGCCCCGGAGGTGATCGCCCTGGTCCGGCACTGCACAGCAAAACGCCCACGCCAGGGCGCGGGCAGGGACTGCGAACCACGACAGCTGCCGATGACGCTACACGCAGGAGCGCCCCGTCACCAGAGAGCGACGATCACTGTTTGTCGGGAACGGTCACATCGGCCCTCCAGAAGTCCCGGACCGGGCCCCCGGCGCCGACGCAACCGGACAGATCGGGCGATCGTCTTCCACGTCCACATCGACGAGCGCGGCACCTCGGTGCCTCGGCATCACGCGTCACGCACACACGTGTCCGTCTGAAGGGATCGATCTGACGGGGCGATCGCCATGGCGGGCGGCGCCTCACATGGGCTCGGGGGCGAACGGGCGGAGGTCGTCCGCTCCCGCCCGCACCACTCCGTAGCTGTGTTCGGGTACTTCGTTCCATGCCCCCGGGAGGTCGCCCAGCGGCTCGGACACGATGAGGCGGGTCTCGTCCGACAAGCCGCGCAGGAGGGGCATGTCGGGGTGCAGCGCGCGCAGCGATTCGACCTTGGTGCTGTAGAAGAGCGACCGGGCGATGCCCTCGCTGGCGTAGCGGAAGGCCCAGACCGCCGTGCCGTCGGTCACGGCGACCGTCATCTGCAGGGGCGCAGCGATGCCGTGTGCGTGGCCGACGCGCTCCACCAGGCCCGCCATCCGGGCCACGGCGCCCGGGGGGTCGGCGTCCAGGCCGAAGGTCAGCGCGAGGAAGAACATCACCTCGGAGTCCGTGGACCCCTCGAGGTCGGCATACAGGTCGGGGTCCACGGCCATGCAGAGTTCCCTGCGCAGCGTGTGGAATTGGGCGATGGAGCCGTTGTGCATCCACATCCAGCGGCCATGGCGGAAGGGGTGACAGTTCGTCTGCTGCACCGGCGTGCCCGTCGAGGCGCGTATGTGTGCAAAGAGCAGTCCGGATCTGACGTGCTGGGCGATCTCACGCAGGTTGCGGTTGCTCCACACCGGCCCGACGTCGCGTACCACCGCGGGGACGGGGTTGCTCGAGTTCTCCGCGTACCAGCCGATGCCGAATCCGTCGCCATTGGTCGTCTCGACGCCGAGACGGGAATGGAGACCCTGATCGATCAGGGAGTGTGCGGGCTGGTACAGGATCGTTTCAAGGACGAGCGGGGTTCCCGAATACGCGAGCCACCGGCACATGATTGATCCCCTTCCCGGGTGAGCGCCTGCAGGAAGTCACGAATTCTGCCGAGCACGCGGTCTACGACCTGCCCCTGACCGGCCCGACGGCTGTCAGGGCCGCCAAGGGCCCGAGGGTCTTCAAGTCTCAGTCTCGATCACTTCGAGCATACGAGCCTCCGTGGTCCGCCGCACCACTGATGCTGCCGACGGCAGCCCGCAACCCCCATTGGTACGATTTATTCAATATTGCGAGGTTTTTGGAGGTCTCGTGGTGCGCGCCTCCGTATCCGTCCGCCGAATGCCCGCCACTGCGCTCGTCCCGGTCGTCTGTGGGGCATGTCTGATCCTGCTGCCGCCGCCCGGTCCGGCGCAGGCGTTCTCCGGCGCCAATCACGAGAAGATCACTCGCGCCGCCTTGAAGTGGGAGGCCCGGTCGTTGACGGCGATGGCCGACGCGCGCGACGGGGCGATCGTGGCCGACGACCAAGGCGACTACTTCAAGCTCGGGACCCTGCACTGTGACAACGCGGACTACCTCGCCCCGCGATTCGCGTCCGCGTACCCCCGGACCCGCGACGAGGCGAACACCGAACTGCTCGCCTGTATCCGTGGCTCCGTCGCCCGCCTGCGGGCTGCCGTCCGCTACGCCGACGGGCTGGTCGACTCCCAGGGCAGGGTCATCGCCCGCCAGAGCGACCTGAGCTCTCCCTGCACGTGGAACGAGAGGGCGGGACGAGCCAAGTGCAAGGTCCTGGAACAGCTCGGCCGCGGCTGGCACCCGATCGAGGACTTCTACTCGCACAGCAATTGGTCCGACAAGGCCGACGCCGGTCCGATCGGCACGGCCAATCCCCCCGGACTGAACCGCACCGACACCGCGCCGTTCCTCGACGTCCGCCGCTACAGCTCCATGAACGATGCCGACTGGACCGAGGAAGCCGCCGGCCTGATCCCCGAGGACCTGGCCACCGGCTGCTACCCGGATTTCGAGTCGACCGGCATCAAGCCCACCGACTGCGCCGGACGCATCGAGCACAACCGCGCTATGAACAAGGACACCGAAGCCGCCCGACGTTCGAGCAACGGCAACTTCCAGCGAGCCACCGAGCTTGCCACCCAGGACATCGCCCGCCAGTGGAAGGACTTCACGGCAGAGCTCGTCGCGACCTACCCCGACAACAGGCGCGGCGAGCAGATGATCTGCGCGCTCACCCACGACGCTCCTGCGGTCAGCTGTCCCGACCAGCCCCGGGCGGAGAAGGGATGAGCGCCCCCTCCCGGGGCTGACGGACCCGGTCAGCCGTGCCACACCCCAATCGCGGCGGCGGCCCGGACGTAGTCGGTGAAGTCGCGGGGTTCGCGGCCGAGAGCCCGCTGAACGCCGTCGGCGAGTCGGGCGAAACGCCCCTCGCCGACCCAGCCGCAGAGCATGTTCAGCAACGCGATGAACCCGTCCGGCAGGCCCTTCCGTTCGGCGCGGGCCGCGAAGTCGGCCGGGGAGACGGGACGGTAGGGTGACGTCCCGGCCGGCGGCCCGGGCGATCTCGTCGGTCACGGGGTCCAGGCTCAGCAGGCGCGGTCCGGACACCTACCGCGCAGCTGCCGTCACGAAGCCCTGACCGCAGCCGCGCACAGCTGCGCCAGGTGTCTCGCACTCGAAATCTTGACCAGTCGTTCCAGATAACCCTATGATCTTGTTCGTGGCCAGGACCAAGGAATTCGATCCGGACGCCGCGCTCCAGTCGGCCCTCGAGCTGTTCTGGCGACGCGGCTACGAAGCGACGTCGGTGGCGGACCTCGTCGAGCACCTCGGCATCGGCCGGGCGAGCATCTACGCGACGTTCGGCAGCAAGCACGAGCTCTACCTCAAGGCGCTGGACCGGTACGCACAGTCCGTCGACCCACGGCTCTTCGCCGACCTGTCCGGGCCGGGACCGGCTCTGCCGGCGGTACGGGCGGTGGTACGCCGCTTCGCCGCCGAGGCCGCCTCGCCGCAAGACCGGCTGAACGGCTGCTTCGTCACCAACACCGCCGCCGAACTGGGCGCTCACGACTCCGTGGCGGCCCGCCGGGTCGAGTCGAGCTGGGACCGACTGGAGACGCTGCTGCACTCGGCACTCGTACGGGCCCAGGCGCAGGGTGAACTGCCGCCGGAGCGCGATCCGCGCGCGCTGGCGCGGATGCTGCTGGTCCTGCTACAGGGGGTACGGGTCGTCGGGAAGGCCTCGGCGGACTCCGCCCGCGTACGGGACGCGGCCGAGCAGGCGCTGTCCCTGCTGGACTGAACCCGACCGAACTGATCCGAACCGATCCGAACTGACCGCGAGCGCTCGCGGAGGAGCCGCTCGGCTCCCTTCCGCATGCCCGAATAATAGACCGATCGTTCTCATATCAAGGGGGGGAAGGACATGGGGAGGAGTACGACCTCCACCGGAACCATCACGACCGGCACACCCGCCGCCACGCCCATGGCACCCGCCGCCGCGCCCGCTTCCACGGGAGCCGCAGGCGGCCGCGCCGCCTTCGCGCTGCTCGGCAGCATCCAGATCACGCTCATCTACACCCTCGCCGCAACCACCGTCCCACTCCCCCGCATCGCCCGCGACTTCGACCTCCAGCGCGCCGACCTGATCCTGCTGAGCGCCGCCTACGGCCTGACCTTCGCCGGGCTGCTGCTCCTGGGCGGGCGCGTCGCCGACCGGTACGGCGGGCGGTGCGCCCTCACCGCGGGCCTCGCGCTGTTCGCCGCGGCCTCCCTCGTGGCCCCCTTCGCCCCCGACGGCCCGGCCCTGCTGGCCGCCCGCTTCGCGCAGGGCGCCGGCGCCGCGCTCGTCGCCCCCGCCGCCATGGCGGTCCTACGCGCCCTGTTCCCCTCCCCCCACGCCTACGGCCGGGCCATGGCCACCTGGGGCGGGCTCTCGGTCCTCGGCGCGACCGCCGGCAACCTGCTCTCCGGTGTCGTCTCCGCCCTGCTGTCCTGGCGTTGGGCCCTCGCCGTACCCCTGGTGGTGGCCCTGGCCGCCCTGTTCCTCGCGCCTCGGCTGCTGCCGGGCACCGTGCCGAGCCGCGGCAGGAGCCTGGACCTGCCCGGAGCCCTGCTCGCCACCGCCGGGATCAGCCTGGTCGGTTACGGCCTCGTCGCCACCGACGCCCACCCCTGGACCTCGGCCGCGGTCCTCGCGCCGCTGTCCACCGGAGCCGCCCTGCTCGCCGCGTTCCCCTGCGCCGAGCGCCGCGCCCGCGACCCGCTCCTGCCGCCCCGCTTCCTCCTCGACCGGCGCCGGGCGGCGGCCCTCACTGCCGTCGCGCTCACCGCCTGCGGGACCGCGAGCACCTTCGTCCTGCTCTCCCTCCACTTCCAGCAGGCCCGTGACTGGTCACCGCTGCGCACCTCCGCCGCCTTCGTCCCCTTCGCCGTCACCCTGATCGGCTGCGGCCGCGCGGTCAGGCCCCTGACGGCCCGTCACGGCGCCCGCGCCGTCACCGCCGGGGGACTGGCCACCGGCGCGGCCGGGCTCGGACTGCTCTCCCTCACCGGCCTCGACGCCGGCACCCCGTACGCGCTCGGCCTGCTGCCCGGCCTCGTCCTGCTCGCGGCGGGCGGCGCCGCCTCCTTCGCCGGGGCAGCCGTACTGGCCACCGAGGGAGTGCCCGCGCGGGACGCCGGCCTGGCCGGCGGCGTACTGAACACCGCGATGGAGTTCGGCCCGACCGTCCTGTTCGCCCTCCTGCTCACCCTCGGCGACGACTCCGCCTCGCTCGCCGCGACGGCCGCCGCGTTCGCCGCCGTGGCCCTCATCCACCTCGGAGACCGCGGACACCGCGGACACCGCCGTCACGCCCGGGCGTGAGGGCAGCATCCCCCACAGCAGTCCCCACGCCCCTCTCCCACTGACACCCCTACAAGGAGCCACTGCAGATGAACCGCTTCACCAACTCGTCCGTCCTCGTCACCGGCGCCGGATCCGGCCTCGGCCGGGCCGTCGCCCTCGCCTTCGCCGCCGAAGGCGCCCGTGTGGTCGCAGCGGGCCGGACCGCATCCTCCCTCGACGAGACCGTGCGCCTCGTCCGGGCGGTCGGCGGCACGGCCGAGGCGGTCACCGCCGATGTCACCCAGTCCGCCCAACTGGCCGCACTCGTACGGGAGACCGTCGCACTGTTCGGCACGCTCGACATCGCCGTCAACAACGCGGGGATATTCCGCGGCACCGTGCCGGCCGGCGACATCGCCGAGGAGGACTGGGACGCGGTCCTGCGGACCAACGTCACCGGCGTCTATCTGGCCATGAAGCACGAGATCGCGCACATGCGGGAGAACGGCGGCGGCGCCATCGTCAACATCTCCTCGAACCTGGGCGCCCACTCCCGCATCCCGAACGCCGCCGCGTACATCACCTCCAAGGCCGCCGTCTCCGCGCTGACCCGGGCGGCCGCCCTGGACCACGTCCGCGACGGCGTACGCATCAACGCGGTCAGCCCGGGAATCTCCGCCGCGCCCATGTCCCTGCGGCCGGGCGAGACGGAGGCCGACCGCGCAGAGCGGGTCAAGGACGAGAACCCGCTCGGCCGCGTCGCCGAAGCCGAGGAAGTCGCGGCCGCGGTCCTCTACCTCGCCTCCTCCGCGGCGGGTTCCGTGGTCGGCCACGACCTGGTCGTCGACAGCGGCTCCTCCGCCTGACCCTCCGGCCCCGGCCCGGCCCGTCCCGCGTCCGTCCCGGCGCTGCCCGGTCGGCGCGGGGCCGGTTTCCGCCCGTCTCCCGGGCCGTCAGGAAGAGCGGCGCCGCAGCCGCGTGGTCAGGTGGTGCTGGAGCGGCTGCCCCACGGCCGCCATGTCGTGCACCACCGTCAGCAGGTCGCCGTCGAGGCTGTAGCGGCGCCGCGTCCCGGTGACCTCCTTGGCCAACGGGGTCAGCGCCACGTCCTTCGTTCCGATCTCGATCTCCGTACCGGCCACCGTGCCGACATACGTCTCCACGATCCCGGTGGCGTGGGCGAGGACGACCTCCAGGTCCGCGTCCGGCGTCACCCGCCACCAGCCGGCCTCCCGTCCGGCAGGCCGGACGGGAGCCCCTGACTCGTCGACGAGCCAGGCCCGTGCTTCGTAGCGCAGGAAGGGGCGCCCGTCGTGGCTGAAGACGACCTCCTGCTCGTAGCGGAAATCCCGTTCCAGCGTGGGGTACTGGCCCTGGCCCCGGCCGTGCCAGCGCCCCACAAGCCCCAGCACCGGCTGCAACAGAGGGTGCGGCTCGGGGCCTTCGCCGAGGGTGTGGGTGTCGGGGTACGGATTCTCCTGCACCGGATCGAACATGGTCACCTTGTCTGTGTCGGCGAAACGGAGGCGGCGCACAGCCCGGGCCGTCGATCACGGATCCTGCTCACCCGGCTCCCGCCGGGACACGCCCCGGGGCCGTCGCCGCCCGGCACCATACCCCGCTGCGTACGAGCCTCTCGCGCCCCCACCGGCGTGCGGACCTGCTCTCCGGCGGGGAGGATGAAGGGTGTGAAGGACCGAGCGAGCGCCGCCGGGGGCTCCTCCCATGGTGCTCCGGGCGGAAACGGTGGGCAAGACGGGACCACGCCGTGGCTGTCCGGCCGGCAAGACGTCGCCACGAACCAGAAGCTCGCCCTCGCGGCCATGGTCTTCGCCGTCGCGATGATCTTCGTGGACCAGACGATCGTCAGCATCGCCGCCCCCAGCATCATCGAGGAACTCGGCCTCACGTCCTCCGGAATGCAGCGGGTGGTCAACGCGTATCTGCTCGCGCTCGCCGCGTGCTTCGCGCTCGGCGGGCGTCTCGCGGACGTCTTCGGGCACCGCCGGATCGTGGTGGTGGGCACGGTCGTGTTCGTCGTCTCATCCGTGCTCTGCGGCTCGGTGCCGACCGGAGACTTCGCCGAGAGCTGGCTCATCATCTTCCGTGCCACCCAGGGGCTGGGCGCGGCGCTGGTGTTCCCCGCCGCCCTCGCCGTCGTCGTTTCCGTCGTCCCCGTCGACAAACGGGGCCGGGCGCTGGCCCTGTTCTTCGTCCTCGCCGGCTCGCTCACCGCTCTCGGACCGCTGCTCGGCGGCTGGCTGACGTCCTGGACCTGGCGGGCCATCTTCTGGATCAACGTCCCCGTGGCCGTCGTCGCACTCGTCCTGATCGCCCTCGCCCGCATCCCCGACGCCCGGCGGCGTGAACGACTCGACGTGCCGGGCGCCGTGCTCGTCGCCACCGGTATGGGGCTCAGCGTCCTCGGCATCCAGCAGTCATCCGTCTGGGGCTGGACCAGCCCCGCCACCTGGGCGTGCATCCTCGGCGGGCTCCTCGTCCTCACGATCTTCTGTTGGTACGAGATGCATACCGACGAGCCGCTCATCAAGCTGCGCATCTTCCGCGACCGCGCGTTCGCGGCCGACACTCTGGTGCTCTTCTTCTCGATGCTGGCGTTCATCCCCGTCTTGTACTTCGCCTCGGTGTACGCGCAGGTCTCGCTCAGCTCGTCGCCCCACCAGGCAGCGCTCTACGTGCTGTACTTCTTCGCCGGTTTCGGCCTTTCGGCCCAGTGGGGCGGCAGGATCCTCGACAAGCACGGCGCCCGGCCCACGATGAAGCTCGGCACGGCGCTCGCCTGTGCGGGATTCGCCCTGTGGGCGGCGAAACTGACGGACCTGTCGGCCCACGACCAGTGGCCCTACGCCTGCCTCGCCGGAGCCGGCATGGGCCTCGTGCTCTCCCCGGCCTCCACCGACGCCGTGAACCGGGCGATCGACGCCTCGTACGGCGAGGTCACCGGTGTCACCCAGACCGTACGCAACTACGCGGGGGCCCTCGGCATGGCGGTGTTCGGCACGGTCCTCACCCATGTCACGACCAGCCGGGTCGCGCAGACGCTCACCGCGAAGGGCCTGCCGGAGAGGGACGTCCAGGGGGCGGCCCGCAACATCGCGGAAGCGGTCACCGGTCACCCGGACGACCGCAGTCCCACCGACGGCGGGCCGACCTCCACGCTGATGCGGAGCGCCTTCCAGGCCGTCCACATGGACTTCGCCGAGGCCAACCAGTGGGTGTTCTACGGCATGTCCGTCGCACTGGGCGTGGCGTGCCTCTGCACACTGCTGCACCCGGGGACGCGGGTGACGGGCGAGATCACGGAGGCGGAGGACGCGGAGGACGCGGAGGACGCGGAGGAGACCGTGCCGGGGCGCACGCGCCCCTGACTGTCCCGGATGCCGGCCGCGGGCATACCGCTCATCGGCCGCCGCTGTGGGCTGCCCGCCGCGCGAAGAACAGGATGAACCCCCCGGTGAAGATGATCCACACCACGCTGGGCCAGGCGGCGATCCGCTCGAACAGCCCTTGAACCCCGGGGTCCGGTCTCAGCGCCGTGAGCGTTGCCGAGACCATGGACGTCACCCCGCAGGCGATGCCGGCGGCCCCCCAGTACGGCCGATGCGCGAGCCGGAGCATGCTTCCCAGGAGCAGTACGCCCACGGCCCCGCAGAAGAAGCACGTTCCGGCGGACAGGAGATGCACGGCCGGACGGAGGTTGTAGGGATTGAAGCCGGTGGACACGAGTCCCAGTCCGCTGACGGCCAACACGCCGAACGCGAGGTTCCTGAGACGGCCTGACGGAAAGATCACCATGTTGAGCACCGCGCCCAAGGTGAGGCACGACCCTCCGACGATCCAGGCGATGTCGGCGGCTTCGTGCCAGGGAGAGCAGAAGCGGAACCCCCCGATGAGACCGCATCGCGTAACTCCGAGCGCCGAGATGATGTGCTCTTCCAGGTTCCGACTCGAGGCATGGGGAAGGACGATCAGATTGTTCACCACGAAGATCTGGATCAATGATGCCCAGAGGAAACCCCCGGCCGTGAGCCTCCTCGAAGCCCTGAAGGTGAGTTCGCGCATGCCGCCATGTGGTGCGAACGCTCCGACGCGGCCGGCATTCACCCGTCGAGCAGCCCGGCTGGGCGGGGCTTTCCGTGGCCGCTGTGCGATGGAGCGTTGACGGCGTAGGCGCGCGGGCCGTCCGGGGTGACCGCCACTCCGGAGGGTCCGTTGCCGACGTTCGCGGTGGCGGTGATCCTGTTGGGGTCGTCGTTGACCAGCGGCACGGCCAGGCTCGCCGTCCAGACCCGCGCCGGCGTCCAACGTACACGCCCGGCCCCGTGTCTGCGTCCCGCGTGCCGCTGCTCCGACACCCGTGATACTGCGATACCCGACACCCACGACCTCCTGTAGCGCAGTACACCGAAACGCGTCACCATGCTCCGGATGAAATCGGCGACCGTAGCCCGGTCAGGGACGTCCGAGACCACCCCGGCGCTGGTGTCTTTCGTCGGCAGACGCTAATGCCGTATTCATTCCGTGGCCGTCGGCGCCCACGGACGAGGGCCGTACGAGCGAACGGAATACCCCCAGCCGGCCCCCTTGGGTTCCGGCGCGCCCCATGCGATGTGCGAAGGGAAAGCGATTGACTCACTCCGCAGGGCCCCCTCCGTAGCCGTCGGGTGGCGGCACGACTGTCGGCTCTCGTTTCCGACATCCCGAGGTGTCTGATGCCTGAAACTGTCAACGCCGCCCCGCGACCGAGCATGACGCCCACCGATGTCGCGATCATGGTGGTCGGCATCGTCCTCGGCATCGGCATCTTCAAGACGCCGTCGCTGGTCGCGAAATACTCGAGCGACGAGACGGTGTTCGTGTTGCTTTGGCTGCTCGGCGGACTGATCACGGTGGTCGGCTCGGTTTGCTATGCCGAGCTGGGCAGTGCGCGCCCCGACTCGGGTGGCGAATACGCGTTTTTGCGGGAAGCCTACGGGCCGAGAGTGGCGCTCCTCTTCGCCTGGGCGCGGTGCACGGTGATCCAGCCAGGCGCCATCGCCGCCGCAGCCTTCGTGATGGGCGACTATGCGAATGTGGTGTGGCCGCTCGGCGCGTTCGGCCCGGGCATCTACGCCCTTGTTGCGATCACCCTTTTCACCCTCGTCAACTACGTGGGAACCACGCCGGGGAAGCTGACCCAGAAGGTTGTCGAGGTCATCACCGTGCTCTCCATGCTCGGCCTCGTCATTGCCGCGTTCGTCGCGACGGTGCCGACACCTCGTGAGGGAACCCCGTACGACTCGTCCTTGGGCAGCATCGGTCTCGCGATGATGTTCATCCTCCTGACCTACGGCGGCTGGAACGAAGCCGCATACCTCTCAGGTGAGCTCGAGGATGCCAGGCGCACCATGGCCCGGGCCTTGGTCGTCGGCGTTCTGATCGTCATCGGGGTGTCCCTCGCGATCAATTTCGCCTATCTGCATGTGTTGGGGCTCGACGGCATCCGTGACAGCAACGCCGTCGGCGCCGCCATGATGCGCGTCGTCGCCGGTGACACCGGTGCGACGATCACGAGCGTCGTCGTGGTGCTCTCCACGCTGACGACGCTCAACGGCTTGATCATCACCGGGTCGCGCTCGTACTACGCCCTCGGCCGGGACGTGGCCGCATTCCGCTCGATCGGCACGTGGAAGGAGCAAGGCTCGACTCCTGGCAACGCGCTGGTGCTGCAGGGCGTGGTGTCGGCCGCACTCGTCGTCTTCGGAGCCGCCACGCGTGTCGGGTTCCAGGCGATGGTCGCCTATACCTCGCCGGTGTTCTGGTTCTTCATGCTGCTGGTCTCCCTCTCGATCTACGTCTTCCGCCGCCGCGAATCCGGCGGCGAGTCCCACTATCGCGTGCCGCTCTATCCGGTGACGCCGGCGATCCTTGCCCTCAGTTGCCTGTGGGTGCTCTGGTCCAGCCTGTTCTATGCCGGATGGGGATCGATCATCGGCGTCTCGGTGCTCCTTGCCGGCACGCCGTTGCTGTTCCTCACTCCCACGCGCTCGTATTGAGCTCGCAACTCCACTCCTCGCGGCCCGGTCCGCGTCCCCCACGCGCTGTGGCCGTTCTCGCCAGCGGGAGGCGGGTGGCGCGGTTACCCGCGACCACCACGCCGGAGCGGCGCCGGGGACAGCGCCGTGATGGGGCGTCATCGTCCCCTTGATGTAGGGGCGTTGTCAGTGGTGGCCGATAGCGTCGGGGGTGCTGGAAGAGCCGTTTCCCGACAGGAGTGGACGATGACCGAGAACCGTGTGGAGCCCGCGCTCAGGGTGGTGCTGACCGACGTCAACGAGCGTGTGGTGGAGGCGTGGCGAGCGGCGTTCGCGGACACCCCCGGGATCGAGATCCGCAGGGGTTCGATCCTCGACGAGGACGTCGACGCGTGGGTCACCCCGACCAACTCCCGGGGCCGGATGGACGGCGGGGTCGACGCCGTCATCAAGCGGCACCTCGGAGCCGGCATACAACTGCGTGTGCAGCGGGCGATCCGCGACCGGTTCGCCGGGACCCTCCCGGTGGGCAGTGCCGTCTGCGTTCCCTCCGGTTCGACCGTCCCGCGGTACCTGATATCGACTCCGACCATGGTGCAGTCCTCGCAGAACGTGAAGGACACGCTGAACGTGGCCCTGGCGTGCGCCGCCGCGTTCCAGGCCGTCCACCGGCAGAACCGGCAGGTGCCGGGCAGCATTCGCTCGGTGGCGCTGGTCGGCATGGGCGCACAGACCGGCCGGGTGCCGGCCCGGGTGTGCGCCAATCTGATGTGGACCGGCTTCACGCTCTTCCACGACCACTGGTTCGAGGACGACGACCAGCTGCGCACCACGATCACCGCACAGCTCGACGGCATCGAGAACGCGCCGGTCACGGAGCGGGTGCGCATCGTGCCGCCGAAAGGGCATTCCTTTCGCCGCTGAGCCCGTGCACACCGCCGGACAGCCTGCCGGCCACCTCCATCCCTCAGGTACGACAACCGGGAGCCCTTCCCCCATGACCGACGCCACCACCACACCGGCCCAGCCCGATGCCAACGACCCGCTGGGCCTCACCGAACTCTTCAAGGGTGGCGGTGAAGCCTGGCTTCCGTTGCTGAAGCCGGTCATCGAAGCGCAGCCGGATGCCGCCCGGTTCATCGGCCAGGGCCGCAGCCCGGAGGTCGTCCCGGTCCGTGAGCTGACCTTCCAGGCGCTCAAGCCGAACCCACTGCACAAGTGGAAGGTCGTCGTCTTCGGCCAAAACCCGTACCCCCGGCCGGAGAGCGCCACCGGGATAGCCATGTTCGACAACACCTTCAACGACTGGAAGGACAGCCAGTTCGGCAGGGTCGTCAGCATCCGCTGCATCATCAAAGCGGCCGCGATGTGGAAGTACGGCATCGCCAAGAAGACGCCCATAGCCGACGTCCGTGCCCTGTTGAAGGAACGGGACACGGTCCAGCCGCCGGAGTGGTTCCAGGCGATGCTCACGCAGGGCGTGCTGCTGCTGAACGCCTCGCTCACGGCCAGTGGCGACGGAGCGATGGGGGCCGACCAGCACACCGCCTTCTGGCGGCCCGTCGCCGAACGGATCGTCGAGGAGATCCTCAAGGCCAAACAGGACGCCGACGAGGAGGACCGCGGTGTCGTGTTCGCCTGGTGGGGGGCCCATGCCCGCAGCCTGAAGAAGGTCGTCCTGCGACTCCAGAAGAAGTACCCGGACGTCGAGGTCCGACACATCGATCACCCCAACCCGGCGGCCCAGGGCGACGTCTTCTGCGAGGGCGACCACTTCGCCACGGTGAACGCGGCCCTCGCGTCGCTGGGCGCGGAGGAGATCGACTGGCTGCCCAGCAAGGGGTGGAACGAGGGTGCGCAGGGGGTCGGCGGGGCGGACGGGGACGTCGCGGCACGCATGGGGGCCTTCATCGCGTCGACCATGGAATTGCACCAGCTGTACCTGGATCGGCTCACCGGCGTAAAGGACGAGGGGCTCGTCCTCCCGGCGATCACCGGTGTGTTCGACACCCCGCTGATGGACTTTCAGGATGCCGTCGCTCCGGTCGCCGAGGTGCTGTCCGGGCTCGGCCGGCAGATCGACCGGTCCCACGAGTTCGGCAAGCGGCGGGCGGACGAGACGGCGGGCAGCATGTCCGCCGGCGCCATCGCCGCGCTCTACCTCTACACCTGCGAGTCCGCCTTCTACCGCGAGATCAACGCCGTCCTCCGCTCCCCGGACCGGAGCAAGGTCGTGCCCTACCTCCCGTACCTGCGGCTGCTGTTCTCGGCGGTGTCGGGGCTGCCCGCCCACACCCGACCGCTCTGGCGCGGTGTGTCGCTGGACCTGCGGGCGCAGTATCCGGTCGGGGGGACGGTGACCTGGTGGGGCGTCTCCTCGTGCACCTCCGAGCTGAGCGTGGCCCGGTCCTTCCTGGGCAGCCGTGGCAAGCGGACGCTGTTCGAGGTGACGCCCGCCCGCGCTGTGGGGATCCGGAGCTTCTCCGCGTTCACCGGTGAAGAGGAATACATCCTCGCGCCGGGCACCCAGCTCAAGGTGACGGACGTGAAGACCGAGCGCGGCGGCCTGTGCACGATCAAGCTGACCGAAGAGGAGGCTGCCCCACTCGTCTCCTGACCGCCGTCCCGGGGCCGCGGCGCTGCCCGGTTCGGTGGGGCCGGATCCGCTCGTAGGGCAGTGGCGCAACCGTACCCGCGGCGGCAGGGGGCCGCGGGCGGTCCACCCGAACGGCGGTGCGGAGCGTGGGGGCCGGCACCGGGGATGCAAGGCTGGAGGGGAGGCCCCCGGCCGAGGCCGGGTCGGACGAGGAGGCGTTGCCGGTGCCTGGTGCGGATTCCCTGGTGTCTTTCGCGCCGTTCTTCGTGCCCGTGATCACCGGGTTGGTGGGCGGGATCAGCCTCGTCCTCAGGGACCGCCGCCAGACACGGAGCGCCGACCACCACTACCGCAGGAGGCTGGAGAAGGCGCAGATGGAGGTCCAGTTCATCACCAGCTGGATCGAGGCCAAGAAGCTGGCGCCGACCGAGGCCCCGGACCCGGAGCCGGGGCTCTGGCTCGACGCCTGCTACGCGTCGGTGCGCAGCTTCGAGGAGGCGGCGCGCCGCCACCGGGGAGGGCCGGGGAGGCTGCGCCGTCTGCTCCTGCTGCGTACGCTGCACGGCGGCCTGGCGAACACGATGCGGGCCCTGTACTGGCTGGCCCTCCTCGCGTTCAACGCGGCCCTCGCATGGTGGGTGAGCATGATCGTCGACGGTCCTCCCGCCTTCTTCGGGACGGACGCAGCAGCACAGTCCGATGGCGTCGACTCGGTCCTCGGAGTGGCGGGCTGTTTCCTGCTGGCGGCGGTCGTCCTGTGGGCGTGGACGGTGCATCTGGACGCGTCGGAGCCGGAAGAGGGATACCGCTCGCGGATCGACTCCGCCGCCTGGACGGCGCGGGAGGACGAGCGGCGGCGTGCCGCGGCCGGGAAGGCGGACGAGGGACCGGGCGGGGCTGCCGGATGACTTGCGCTGTGGTCGTCGCGCGCAGGCTGTGGTTCCCGTGCCGGGCTTGATGCGGGCCGGCCGGCTGCAGCCCGGGGCGGGCGACCGGCGCCGCGCAACAGGGCGGTGTCGGTTGGTGCGGCGTACGCTCGTCGACAGGGGACTCGTGGCCGGCATCGTCGAGGTGGACGGCAGGGCTCACCGGGGGCGAGTCGACCAGAACCCGGAGGACCGCGGGAGGATCCATGACCGTGACCGCGCTCGGTGACCGGATCGAGATCGACGAAAGGACCGTGCTGGTCCTCGGGCAGGCACTGGATGTCGAGCACGGCCAGCCGGACGTCGCCAACGCCCTCGTCCACCGGGCCGGCGACACCCTGGTACTCGTCGACACCGGCGTCACGCCGGCCTTCCGCGCGGCTCTGCGCGAGTCGATGGACCGGGTCGGGCCATGGTCCCGGGCGCTGGTGCTGACCACGCACGGCCACCCTGACCACGTCGGCAACAACGACCTGGCCGACGAGCTGGGTGTGCCGGTCGAGCACTACGTCCCCGCTCTCGACCTCGACCAGATGCGGGACCCGGCGTCGTACTGGGTGCGGTCCTTCGAGCGCATCGCCGGAGCGGCACCGTTGCCCGCGCCCGCGCTGGTCGCCGACGAGGTGGTTTCACTCTTCCACCCGATGCGGCCCTTCGGCGCTACGACCCGGACCTACGAAGAGCGCCCGCTGGAGCGGATCCGGGTCGGCTCGCTGCGATTCACCGGCTGGACCTTCGCCGACGGCGCGGTCCGTGTGCTGCGCAGCCAGGGCCATTGCGCCGGGCACGTGATCGTGCACCTGAGGGACTGCGGCCTCCTGCACCTGTCCGACGAGGGCAACGGACCCTGCGGTGCCATGGCCGACGCCGATCAGCTCAAGATCCAGAACACGCTCGGCGCCGTCGCTCGCCTCTTCGAGGAGGGAGGAGCCGCACTCCTCACCGACGGCCACACCTTCGCCGTGCGCCGTGGCGCTGAGGTGGTGCCGTACCTGGACGGACTGCTGGAGCAGGCCACCGCCCTGCAGGAGGCGGCCCTCGGTCTGACCAGGGAGAGCAGTCGGGTCCGGCCGAGCGCGTTCACCGCCCGGTACGCGGAGACCGTCGCTGACCTGGGGGTCGGCGGCGCCAACACGAACACGATGTTCACCGCCATGATGGCGGTCAACCAGCTCCACGAGCTCGGGCTACGGCCGGAGTCCGGCGGCGTCGACGCGCCTTGGTCCCGGCCCGCTCTCCAGAACCCCGCGCCGGACCCCCCGCGGCCTGCCCCGGCTGCCCGCGGCAGTCAGCCGACCAGCACGCTCAGGGGAGCGCGGTAGGGGGCGAAGGAGCCGGCCCCGACCACGCCGGCCGGGCCTCTCACGCCGCCGGGGCGGCTTTCGCCACCGAGGCGTACACCGCCCGGGCCTTGCCGCCCAGTCGCGGCCCGGCCAGCCAGGTGGACGAGGCCGGGCCGATGGAAGTGTTGCTCACGAGGGCGAGGGTGCCGTCGGGACGCTGGGCGAACCAGCCGCCGCCCGAGGCGCCGCCGGTCATCGTGCACCCGATCCGGTACAGCGACGGCCGGTCGCGGCGCAGGGACAGCCGTCCGGGGCGGTCCTGGCAGGTGAACATCCGCTGCCCGTCGAAGGGGACGGCGGCCGGGTAGCCCCAGGCCTTCATCGCCGGGATCGCGCGCGTGGGCGGCGCATCGAACCAGACCGGTACGGCCGCCCCGGTCGCCTCCTGGAGGGATGTGCGGGTGTCCTGCCGGGCCACGCGCAACACCGCGAAGTCACCGGACGCCCCGGCGCCACCGGTCGCGGCGCCCTCCGCGAGCCACTCCTCGGAGGTCCCGGCCCGGTCGGCCCACCACGTGCCCAGCGGAGCGACGTCGGCCGCCCCGGCCGCGCGGCGGGACGCGCCGGCGAGGCCCCGGTCGTTGTACGAGGGGACGAAGACGATGTTGCGGTGCCAGGTGCCGCCCGCGCCGCCGTGGACACAGTGGCCCGCCGTCCACACCAGGCTGGAGCGGCCGGGCCGGTCCGGGTCCTCGACGGCGGTGCCGGAGCAGACGCTCGGCCCGTCGGGCCCGTCGAAGAAGACCTTCCCCTGCGCGGGGGCGCTCGCGCGGTACGGAGTACGTCCGGCGGCGGCCCGCACGGGAGCCGGTTCGGGGTCGGTCTCCCCCAGGTCGGCACCCAGCCCGTCGGCCACGGGCGTGTCGTATCCGGCGGCTTCGGCCATGCGCTGCGGAGTCCAAAGGCCCGGGACCACGGGGTTGGTGAAGCCCGGAACGGCCCGCCGGAGCGTATCGACCGGCCCGGAGCAGGCGGTCGTCACGGTGAGCACGGCCAGGGCGATGAGCAGGACGGCCAGGACACCCGGGCGGGAAGCGACACCGGCACGCGTACGAAACATCGGAATCCCCTTGGTGGTTCGGTCGGCTCGGCCGCCCCGGCAGGTTCCGGGGCGAGGACACTGGGGACACGGATCTACTCCCGGCCGAGTTCTGGCCGTTCAGCTCCTGAGACACGACGGTGACATTTCCCGAACGGCCGGTACGGGCTGGTAGGGGTTCGTGAGGTCCTGGCTCCTGGGTACTGCCTCGAGGACGATGCCCGTGAACTGGACGTCCAGGCGCACTGCTAAACATGATCCACAGTCCGTTCGGCCGTGGAGGAGGCCTCGCGCAGGCTCGTGGCCGCGTTCGCGCGCTACGCCTCGCCCGACGCCCACCGGTTCGTACGGACCGATCCTGACCCCGCACCCGGAGACCCGCCCGGAGCCCCCTGACGGCGCCTCCGGCTATCCCTGATCGGGCTCCGCCTCGGAGACGAACGGCTGCAGGAAGGTCGCGATGTGCTGCTCCACATCGGTGATCCGCTGCTCGTACGCGTAGAGCTGATCCCGCATGCCCGCCTTGGCCTGCTCGTCCAGGCGGGACTCCTCGATGTTGCGCTGGACGATGCCGATGAGGTCCTGGAGCTGGATGTGGAGCGTTTCGCTGATCCCGCCCCACACGGCGCGCAGGTCGGCGGCGCGGCTGTCGGCGTACTGGCGGGCGGTCAGGCCTGCCGAGTCCTTCACGTGGTCGGAGAACTCCTCCGCCGCGCGCGACTGCAGCTTGCCGTTGGCGAAGATGACCGCCCCCGAGGCCAGCAACGGTCCGACGGCCGCGCCGATGGCCACCGCCACACCGACCGGTGGAAGGGCCAGGCTGATCAGACCGGCGGCTGCCGCAGCGGCCGTACCGCCGACCACCGCCGCGCCGCTGCCCGCGCCGATCGCCATGAGCGAGCTGGGACGGAACAGCAGCGGCACGTCGTCGTGGTGGCGGCGCCCGTCGCGCCCGTGGCCCTTCCCCGCCGCGATGGCCAGCGTGTAGAGCAGGTCGTTCTGGTCCCGGATGGACTGCGTGTTGCCGGTGAGTTCCGCGCGGAGCTTGTCGAGCAGGGTGGCGTGCGCTCTGATCAGCGGCTCGAGCTGGCGCACCAGATCGGCCTGCCGCTGCTCGATGAGCTGGTCGAGGTCCTGGGTGCAGAAGACCTGCATGCGTTCCTGGAGCCGGACGGTGTACGCGTCCATCAGCTCGTGCTGGGCTGCGACACGGCCTCCCTTGGTGAAGGACCGGACGGCTCGGCTCAGGCGTCCCGGGCCGCTCGTGACGTGCCAGTCGCCGATCTCGCGGCTGATGTCGATCAGGAACGCGCTGAACTTCAGCTGGAGTTCGTTCTCGATGTCGAGGATCTTGCCACCGACGATGTCGCGGATCGCGTCGGCGCTCGCGCGCAGCTGGTCCTGGGTGGACTGGCTGCGGTCGAGGAGCTCGCGCAGCTCCGCCGTCGACTTCATCAGGATCGCGCCCTCGTCGTGCAACCGCACCCGCAGGTTGACGGCGTTGTGGCGCAGGAACTCGGCGAGACGGACGAACTTCACGCGGGCCGCGTCGCGCATGCAGAAGACCTCGAGGGCGGACTCCAGCCGCCCGATCCCCGATGCCTTCAGGCCTTCCGCGTCGCCGTCGATCCGCGACCGCAGGGCCTGCAGGGCGCTGATGAAGAAGACGTTGGCGGCGGCCGTGGAACCGGATTCCCCGCTGAGCTCGGCGACCGCGTTGCGGCAGCGGCTCATCACCTCCGCCCGTTCCTCCTCCTCGATCCGGTCGAACTGGTTCACCACGAAGAAGATGTCGCGGTGCCCGAGCTTCCGGACCCGGGTGAGGTAGTTCTCGGTCTCGTGGAGCGTGAACGGCCGTCCCGCATCGGTGACGAACACGACGGCGTCCACCTCCTCCAGGTACCGGAGGGTCACCAGCTCGCGGTCGGAACTCTCGTTGATCCCGGCCGAGTCCACGATCTCGACGGACCTGCGCAGGAGCTCCAGCGGCTGCTCTACGACGGCCAGCGCGAACGAGGGGGTGCGGGGCGCCCCGTACGCGTCGATCTGGAGGGAGACCTCCCGCTTGAACTCCTCCGTCGTGACGGCCGTCTCGACGCCCTGCCGGTCCGCGTCCCGGTACAGCCAGGCCCGCTCGGTCTCGCCCCAGCGCAGGACGGTCGTGAAGGCGGTGGCCGGATTGGCCTTGGTCGGCAGCAGCCGCTTTCCCAGCAGGGCGTTGATCAGGGTGCTCTTGCCGCTGCTGAACTCGCCGAGCACCATGATGCGGAAGGTCTCGCGCTCGAAGACCGCCCCGTTGATGCCGAGGTCGAGTGCCGCGCCCGCTCCGCCGGAGGGGGCGATGACCGCCGCGGCCTCGCCGGCCACGTGCTGCAGGCGCTGGTAGTACGACCGCAGTGTTCCGATGTTGTCGCTCCAGCCGCGGAACTGCGCGGCCGGTGATTCCTGGCCGCCCGTTAACTGCCGGTTCTCGTGCGCCATCAGGTCCCTTCCAGGGGAGAGAGGTGGGCGTGCACGGAGCGGCTCAACGACCGCGCCGTGCTCTGCAGTGAACGCCAGTGGTCGAGGGACTCCGGCTGCGCGGCGACGGCCGTCGTGTGCAGCCGCCACCACTGCTCGTCGCGGTCCCGCGCCTGGTTCAGCAGGCGGTCGTACACCTGCCCGATGCGTGCCTCGGTCCGCGCCACCTGCTCCGTGAACGCCGCTTCGACGATCCGTTCCAGGTCGTCGATGGCGCGTTCACGGCGCTCGGCCTGGCCGTGTTCGAGCGCCTCCGTGACGAGCGCCGTACCGGCCGCTCCCGCGATCTGCGCCACGACCTCGGTGGAGACGGGGGTCAAGACGCTCTCGATGGCGGTGCCGACGAACTCCGGCAGCCAGGAGGCGTCCCAGCCGGTGGCGTTCTGCGACTCCGCGGCGGCCGCCGCGTCGGCAACACCGGGTAGTGCCGCGGCCGGCACGACCCGCCCGGCACTGGGGGCGGCCAGCCCCTGGAACAGTTCCTCGCCGGGCCTGTTGCGGAGCAGGATGCCGCGCAGGCGGCGGGTGTCCTCTTCGAGCACCCGGTCGACGGTCCCGGTGATCCACGCCTCGAACTGCTGCAGGGCCTCGGCGGTGTACGGGATCGCATGGAGGCGGATGAAGTGCTGTTCCTCCGGCGTCTCCAGCATCCGGGAGAAGCGCGCGGCGAGTTCGCGCGCGGCGGCGGCCCGGCGCCGGCGCGCCTCGGCGGCGATCGTCTGGACGAGCGAGGCGCGCCACTCCCCCGCATCGGCGCTGAGCACGATCCAGTGGAAGCGGGCGCTCTCGTGGGCCGTGTGCCAGATCTGTGCGGCCCGCGTTCTGACGGGGTCGGTACGGTGCACGTCCGTGAGCGCCCGCGCGGCGGCCTCCTCGACCAGGCCGCAGGTGGCGGCGAGGAGGTTCAGCCTGCGGATGGTCCGCAGCGCGCGGCGCAGCCGGATGCCGGCCAGCTGGCCCAGGGCCGCACGGAGCGGGGCGATGCCGTCGGGGTCCCCGGCCCCCTGTGCCGTGCCGGGCGCGGGGACCGGTCCGGACAGCACGAGGGCCTCGGGAGCCAGCACTGCGACGAGGTGGTTGACGCGTCGCAGGATGTCGGCCGCCTCGTCCTCGACCTCGGCGAGCTTGGTGACGACGACGGCGAGCGGAGGGCTGTGCGGTGCGGCGGCGAGCGCCTTGATCCGGGCCTGTTCGGTGGCGAGCATCGCGCGGCGCGCCTCGGTGACGACGACCACCACGTCGCAGTCGCCGACGATCCTGGCGAGGGCGGCGGTGTCGGGCTGCCGCACTCCGGACCAGCCCTCCCAGCCGGGCGTGTCGACGAGTTCCACTCCGGCACGGGCGGGCCAGGACGCGGAGGGCACCTCGACGCGTACGGTACGCAGTCCGGCCGGGCCGGGGTCCTCGGGAGCGACCGCCGCGGGAGGCCGGGGAGCCCCGGATCCGGCCAACCCGGCGGGCTCGGCGGACTCCGCGGACTCCGCGGACTCCGCGGTGAACGGGCGTACGACGACGGGCGGCCCGTCCGTCGGGTGCACGGACACCGGCAGGCAGGCCGTGCCGATCAGCTCGTTCACGAGGCGGGACTTGCCGACGTTGCTGCCGCCGATGACGCAGATCCGGGCGCGCGGGGACTGGGCCCGGCGGGCCGTGCGGCGGATCAGCGAGGCCGCGGAGTCCGCTCCGGCCCGGTCCGCGAGCAGGGCGACCTGCTCGGCGAGTTCACCCTGCAGCAGCTCCCGTTCGTGCTCCCCCGTACCGACCACAGCGCCGCCACCCCACCCCGTCAGGACCTCCCCGGCGCGACCATGATGCCAACGGATGCCGCCGTGCGCCGCCGGTTCGGCGGGAAGGGCACCGTGGTGGTCGCTCCGGCCGGCGCCACGTGTCGTTGCGCTCGGACCCGGCTGCGCCTTTCGCGCGCCCTGCCCGACCTTGCAAAGCGGAACAACGCTCCGTATCGTTGGCGGAGCAAGGTTCCGGTTCGGCCGGGAGGGCAGACCGGAGGGCCGGCGGACACGCCGTCCACTTCCCTCACGCCCCGCCGCCGGTCCACCGGACCAACAGTGCGAAGAACCCTGAACGGAAGGATCCCCATGCCCGACTCGAACACCACCAGCGCGCAGAAGCCCGCGCATGCGCCCACCACGGTGGTGTCCGCGAAGCCGGTCGTCCTGCCCGCCCCGGACCGCGGCGAGGACCTCCAAGTCCGCGTGTCCGCCCCCGCGACGGGCGGCGATCTGCCCGTCATCGTCTTCTCGCACGGCTTCGGCTGGTCGATGAACGGCTACGCGCCGCTCGCCGACTACTGGGCCGCCCACGGCTTCGTCGTCATCCAGCCCACCCACCTCGACTCCCGTACGCTCGGCATCCCGCACGAGGACCCGCGTACGCCGCGGATCTGGCGCATCCGCATCGAGGACCTCACCCGCGTACTGGACGAACTCGACGTACTGGAAGCCGCCGCGCCAGGCCTCCTCGGACGGATCGACCGCAGCCGCATCGCTGTCGCCGGCCACTCCTGGGGAGCCCAGACGGCGAGCGCGCTGCTGGGAGCGCGCGTCCTCGACTCCGACGGTGTTCCCGGCGAGGACATGTCCGACCCCCGGGTCATGGCGGGTGTGCTGCTCGGCCTGACGGGACTGGGCGACGACCTGACCCCGTTCGCCGCCGAGAACCTCCCCTTCCTGAAGCCCTCCTTCGACACCATGACCCCGCCGGCCCTCATCGTCGCCGGGGACGCCGACCAGTCCATGCTGTCCACCCGCGGACCGGACTGGTTCACCGATCCCTACACCCACAGCCCGGGCGACAAGACCCTGCTCACGCTTTTCGGGGCAGAGCACTCGCTGGGCGGCATCGCCGGATACGAGGTCGCCGAGACGACGGACGAGAGCCCCGCCCGCGTCGCCCTGATCCAGCAGCTGACCACGGCTTTCCTCCGCAGTGCCCTCCACCCCGAGGACACCGGTTGGAAGACGGCGGTGGCCGCGCTGGAGAACGCCTCCGGCCCGCTGGGCACACTGCAGAGCAAGTAGCCGGCATCGTGGACCTGGCGAACCACCGTACGTACGACGTCGGCTCGGGCTGGGCCGGGCCGGGCCACGACCAACGCCCGGCCCTGGGCGATCAGGAAGCCGTTCACCGACAAGGAGGCTTACGCCCGACCAAGGCGCTCTTCGTTGCTCGCCCGCAGCCGATCGAAGGACCACGTACCCAGACCCACGGCTACGGCCACTCCGGCCGCGTAGAGCGGCAACCACAGGGTCGTCGTGGAGGACAGGCAGTCGGCAAAGGCGACATGACCCTGGACGTCCTGTGCGTGAGCCAAGGCGGCAGGGTCGCGACCGGCCAGGTCCCCCAGCGCCGCTTCCGTCCGGATCCTCTCGTAGGTACGCAGTGCGGGACACCTGTCGCGAGTGCCCGGCATGGGGAACAGCCAAGGCCAGCGCTGCAGCACGGGCGCCACTGTGATCGCCACACACAGGCCGACGACCAGCGAGTACGCCGTCAGATTCCCCATGTAGGCAGTGCGGAGACCGGGCGTCCACGTCGGCAGTCGGTACAGGCAGAAGAGCACCGCGAGAAGCGTCACCCCGATGTACGTGGCGAACCACTGCCAGGAGCCTTGCGCGAGCACAGCCGTGAGCACGGCGCCGAGTGCGATGCCGATGACTCCCGGCTGGCCGACAGCACTGCGACCCGCGCTGGTGGATGCCGAGCTCCGGGCTTCTTGAGGGCTGGGATCGTCCACGGTCTCTCCTGCTCGGTTCGGTCATCAGCATCCCGGAGCATCGCGCCCTCGGACTGCCGCCATGCCGCACAGCCCGAAAGCCTGGCCCGATCGGCGGGCCGTCCACCACTGCCGGGCCGGGAACTCACGCATCGTCAAAGTGCGTGCTCAGTGGGAGTCGGGGCGGGTGGCACGGGCTTGGGCGGTCTCGAAGTGGTGGAAGGCCGCCTCTTGGCGCCACTCGACCTGTGCCTTCGGGCTGGCGGCCAGGAAGCCGGCGCACCGCACACGCGGGTGCTCGGCGCCTTGGCGCTCACCGGCACACGGCCCGCCGGGCCGGTAGCCGGTGCGGACGTCACGGTTCCACAGGCCGCGGCCGGGCAGGAACGAGTGCTCCAGGGAGGCCCGGGCCAGGTCCCGCAGCTCCGGGTAGCCGAGCCCGTACATCTCGGCGGCCCGTCGGTATTCGTCGGTGATCTCGATCCGGGACACGCCCGGGTCGTCGGTGGCGAGGACGACCGGCACGCCGTGGCGGCGGTAGGTGGCGAAGGGGTGTGCGTCACCGGAGACCCGCAGGATCTGCTCGTTGCTGTGGAAGGGGACCTCGACCGCGATCCGCCGTTCGGCCATGTAGCGCATGAGGGATTCCCAGCGGTCCTCGTGCAGGACGGACACGCCGTGCCCGATCCGCTCGGCGCGGCCGGTCCGGGCGGCGTCCCTGATGTGGAAGGTGAGGTCCTCCGGCTTGACCAGGCCGGGCACCAGTTCGCCCGCGTGCAGGGTGATGTGCGCCTTCGGGTACCGGGTCTTGAGATAGTTCAGCATCCGCATGTGCAGGCGGTAGTCGCGCAGGGCGACCTCGCCGTCCTCCGGCTGCACCAGGTTGACGGCGACGAACCGCGGGTCGCGCTCGGCCAGCCGCATGCCGAGAGCCATTTGGGTGAACACCCGCTCCGGCGTGCCGAGGCGGGTGCCTTGGGAGATCCAGCGGTACGGAAGGGAGCACGCCGCATCGGGACGCGGGGTGTCGCAGTGCGCGGCGGTGCGGAACTCGGTGTCGGTGGCGTCGGCTTCGGCGCGCGCCTGCCGGACGACCGCGTCCAGGCCCCCGTCGGCGAGGAGCTCCTCGTGCATGCGGTCGAGGTCGGCGTCGTAGCCGACCCGGTCGGCGAGGTCATGGGCCGGTCCGGAGGCCGGGGAGATCATGCTCTCCAGGTAGAACTGGCTCTGCCGGGCGGCCGTGTTGGCGACCTCCGCGAGCATCCGGCCGGGGTGCCGCCGCGTCGCCTCGATGAACTTGTCGAAGGTCGCGAAGAAGTGGTCGTGGCCGTTCCCGTCGGCCGGGAAGTCCTGCATCGACCAGGCCCGGATGACCTGCCGGCGAAATGCCGCGTCGGAGACGGCGTCGACGGCGGACCGCGTCCCCGGCCCGCACGGCGGGGGCACCGCGGTGGTGGTGTCGGTGGTGATGCACAGGCCGTCCCCGGCGGCGAGTTCGATCAGGAACTCGGTGGTGACCGCACCGGGCAGGTGGTTGTGCAGGTCACCGCCCTTGGGGAGGTCGGCGAAGAAGTCCCCCTGCCGGGCCGAGGCGGGGGCCCCTGGTGCGACGGGGGCGACGGGGGCGACGTACGCAGAAGCTGGTGCGATCAGGGCGAAGGCGGAGAGCACGGCAATCAAGTGGGATGGGATCACGGGCACATGGTGGTGAAGCGGGCCGCCGTTCGGCGGCGTGCCGGGCCGGACGGGGTCCGGTGTCACTCGGGAGGCCCCCGCAGAGGATCGTTCCTCCCCGCAGGGAGGTTCTCGACGCCTCGAGTCCGCCAGGTGCCGCGGAAGCCACCCTCGCCGCACAGCCGGGTCAAGGGGCTGATCAGGCAAAAGCTGGCCGACACCCCGGAGGCGCCCTGCGCAAGGCTCCGAGGTGCGCGAACATGGTTCTAGGAAGCGCTGGCCGACACATCCGGACGATCTCGAGATCCGGGCCGTGTAGCGCTTGATGATCCGGCACGCACATGGCTGGACCGCGGGCGACGGGGGGAGCCCCAGCGAGAACCCGTGGTGAAGAGGAGCAGAAGATGTCCTTGCTCGTTTCAGCGCTCACGGCCTCCCTGGCTGTCGTCCTGCCCCTGGGCGTGGTCGCCGGCCAGGACGTGACGGTGGAGGAGACGTTCCGGGCAGCCGACGGCCGGCCCGCACAGCAGGCGGTCACCTTCGACGCCAAAGCGGTACCGGCCGGCAGCAAGGTCACTGTCACCGAGCGGGTCGAGGGCGACGGCACCCACGTGGAGCTGCGGCTCCACGGCGTGACGGCGAACCGGACGTTCGGCGCCCACGTACACCAGAAGCCCTGTGGCAGCAAGCCCAACGACTCCGGGCCGCACTACCAGAACAAAGTGGACCCCAAGCAGCCCTCGACGAACCCCGCGTACGCCAATCCCCACAACGAGACGTGGCTCGACATCACCACCGACGGCCACGGCGACGGCGCCTCGGCGTCCACCACGACCTGGCGATACCGCGGCGGTGAGGCCCGCTCCGTGGTGATCCACGAGCACGCCACCCACAAGGACCCCGGCACGGCGGGCACGGCCGGGGCGCGGCTCGCCTGCATCAACGTGCCGTTCGAGTAGCACACGGGGTCAGCCCGCGAGGTACCGCAGCGCCACGGCCGTATGGAGGGCCATACCGGTGGCCATGGCGTTCTCGTCGAACACGACGCGGTTGGAGTGGCAGTCCGGGGCACCGTCGGCCGGGATCGACGGTGGCCGGGCTCCGAGCAGGGCCATGGCCCCCGGGACGCGTTCGAGGACGTAGGAGAAGTCTTCGGACGCCATGACCGGGTCGGGCAAGTGCCGTACCGGGCCGGTGCCGAGGAGGTCGGTTGCGGCCTCGCGGACCGTGGTGGTGAAGGCCGGATCGTTGTGCACGGGAGGGTAGCCCCCGGCCGGGCCGATGGCGGCTTCGGCGCCGTGCGCAGCGGCCACGTGACGGGCCACCCTCTCGATCACGGCGCGCATGCGCTGACCGGACCCGGACGTCAACGTGCGGCAGGTTCCCTGCAGTTCCGCGGTCTCGGGGATGATGTTGGTGGTCGTGCCGGCCTCGATCCGGGTGATGGTGACCACCACCGGGTCGAAGACGTTGACCGTACGCGTCACGGCGCTCTGCAGGGCCTGGACGATTTCGCATGCGACGGGGACCGGGTCGAGCGCGAGGTGCGGCGCGGAGGCGTGCCCGCCGCGGCCTCGTACGGTGATCTGGATCAGGTCGGATGCGGCGAACATCGGGCCCGGCCGGAGGTGCACGGTGCCGGTCTCGAAGCGGGTCATGACGTGCAGCGCGAACGCCGCGTCCACGCCGCGGCCGTCCGGGGTCGCCAGGACCCCTTCCTCGATCATGTACGGGGCGCCGCCGCCGCGTTCCTCGGCGGGCTGGAACATGAACACCACGCGCCCGCGGATCTGCCCGCGACGGGCGCAGAGCAGGCGGGCGGCGCCGATGAGCATGGCGGTGTGCAGGTCGTGGCCGCAGGCGTGCATGGCGCTCGGGATCCGGGAGGCGTAGTCCAGGCCGGTGTCCTCCTGTTGGGGCAGGGCGTCCATGTCGGCGCGCAGCAGAATGGTCCGGCCGGGCTGCGCCCCGTCCAGGGTGGCGACCACCGAACTGAGCCGCTCCCCCGCGGTGATGCGCAGGGGCAGGCCGGCCAGTGCCTCGAGGACGGTCTGTTGGGTGAGCGGCAGGTGCAGGCCGAGTTCCGGATCCCGGTGGAGGGCACGTCGCGCGTCGATGATGCCGGGCAGCAGCCGGTGCGCCTCGTCGAGCAGGGCGTCCACTACTCGGCGACTTCCGTGCGCTCCCACCACTCGTAGACGGGAAGCCGGCCTTCCGTGCCGTCCTGGAACCGCGACGTGGCTTTGAAGTGTTCGTATCCGCCACGATGCGCAATCTTCAGGTCTTCGCCCGGCGCCGTGACCGGTACGACCCGCTCCGGCAGATCGTCCGGCCCGCCCTCGAGTACCGCCTTTGTCGTCATGGGTCCAGTCTCACCAGCGGCCAAACCCCGCGCACCTCGACGCGCCGCCCCGCCCGCGGCGTCGGGCCCTGTCGGGTCAGCGGGTCCGTAGGGCCTGGAGCCTGGCCTCTGCGCTTGCGAGCAGCATGTCCAGGGCGACCGGGTAGGCGCTGTGGTTCATCCGGGCGGCGAGCAGCCGCCGGGTGGCCGCGATGTGCGGATACTGCTCGGCCGGCAGCTGGGCGTACGTGGACTCCCACTGCTGTTCGTCGGAGGTCCGGGAGGTCTCGGCCAGGGCGAGCGCGCCGGCGTCGAGGGCGGCGAAGGCCAAGCTCTGGTCGATGAAGGCGTGGTAGATCAGGACCGCCTCCGGGTCGGGGAAGCCGGCGGTGCGCAGGATGCCGAGGACGGCCTCGTCGGCGGCGATCTCGCGGGGCCGGCCGGTCACGCGGCCGGCGGTCAGTACGGCGGCCTGCGGGTGCGCGAGGTAGGCGCTGTGGATGCGGAGGCCGAGTTCGCGCAGGTCACGGCGCCACTCCCCGGTGGCCGCCCAGCCGTCGAGGGCCCGGCCGATCAGCTCCTCCCCGATGGCGAGGGTGAGGCCGTCCATGCCGTCGAAGTACCGGTAGAGGGTGCTGGGGTCCGCGCCGAGGGCGGCGCCGAGCCGGCGGGCGGACAGCCCGGCGCTGCCGTGTTCGCGCAGCATGCGCAGGGCGGTGTCGACGATCAGCCGTTCGGACAGGACGGTGCCCTGCCGGGTGGGGCGCCGCCGCCTGCGGGCTTCCTCGGGGACCACCTGCTTCGCCATCGGGTGCCTTCCTGTGCCGCGGACGTACGGTCGCCGCCGGACCGGCGGCCGTGCGAGGGCCTTATGCCAACACCATTGACCTTATCTTGCCGACCCGGCTTTCATCCCTCCCATGAGGCGCGGACCTGCGCGGACCTCACCTAGAGAGGGTTTCGTCATGCGTGTTCTGCTCGTGGGCGCCGGTGGCGTCGGTACCGCGATCACCCGGATCGCGGCCCGCCGGGACTTCTTCGACCACTTCGTCGTCGCCGACTACGACCTCGCCCGCGCCGAGGCGGCCGTGGCCGCGGTCGACGCCGAGACCGGCGCCGCCGCCGGCGCCGGCCGGTTCAGCGCGCGCCGCATCGACGCCTCCGACGAGGCGGCGGTGGCCGCGCTCCTCGCCGAGGAGCGGTGCGACGTACTGCTGAACGCCACCGATCCGCGGTTCGTGATGCCGCTGTTCGAGGCGGCCCTCGCGGCGGACAGCCACTACGTGGACATGGCGATGTCACTGTCCCGGCCGCACCCCGGCCGGCCGTACGCGGAGTGCGGGGTCAAGCTCGGCGACGAGCAGTTCGCGCGGGCCGACGCGTGGGAGAAGTCGGGCCGACTGGCGCTGGTCGGCATGGGCGTGGAACCCGGACTGTCGGACGTCTTCGCCCGGTACGCGGCCGACGAGCTGTTCGACGAGATCGAGGAGATCGGCATCCGTGACGGGGCGAACCTGACCGTCGAGGGCTACGAGTTCGCCCCGTCGTTCAACATCTGGACGACGATCGAGGAGTGCCTGAACCCGCCGGTGGTCTACGAGCGGGACCGCGGCTGGTTCACCACCGAGCCGTTCAGCGAGCCGGAGGTGTTCGACTTCCCGGAGGGCATCGGCGCGGTCGAGTGCGTCAACGTCGAACACGAGGAGGTGCTGCTGGTCCCGCGCTGGGTGGGCGCCCGGCGGGTCACCTTCAAGTACGGACTCGGCGAGGACTTCATCGCCAAGCTGAAGACCCTGCACGCGCTCGGCCTGGACTCGACCGAGCCGGTCACGGTGCGCGGCGCGGACGGCGCCCCGGCGCGGGTCTCCCCGCGGGACGTGGTCGCCGCGTGCCTGCCCGACCCCGCCACTCTGGGCGAGCGGATGGCCGGCAAGACCTGCGCGGGCACCTGGGTGAAGGGCACCAAGGACGGCCGGCCGCGCGAGGTGTACCTGTACCACGTCGTGGACAACCAGTGGTCGATGCGCGAGTACGGTTCCCAGGCCGTGGTGTGGCAGACCGCGGTCAACCCGGTCGTGGCCCTCGAGCTCATGGCCGGCGGGGCGTGGGCAGAAGCCGGCGTGCTCGGCCCGGAAGCCCTTCCGCCGCGCCCGTTCCTGGACCTGCTGACCGCATACGGCTCCCCGTGGGGCGTCCGGGAGCAGGGCTGAGCGGGATCCCGCCTCCCGTTCCGCGAGGCGGGGCCGGCTCCGAGGCGGGTGGGAACGTCCGGCAGGATGGTCCCGTGCCTTCCGCGCCCGAAATCCGTGACCCTGCCGCCGCCGACCCCGTACGGACCCGACTCGCGGCGGCCGGAGCCGCGGTGGTGACCGTGGGCGCGGGGCTCGGGCTGAGGGCCGTGACGGCGGGGGACGTCGCCAAGTACGGCGGGGACGCGCTGTACACCGTCCTGCTCCTCACCCTCGTCGTTGTCCTGGCACCGCGGGTGACGCCCTTGCGGGCTGCGGCAGGCGCACTGGCCGCGAGCTGGGCGATCGAGTTCCTGCAGCTCAGCGAGGTCCCCGGGGAACTCTCCCGACGCAGCACCGTCGCCCGTCTCGTACTCGGCTCCACCTTCAATCCGCCCGACCTGTTCTGGTACGCGGTCGGCGCTGCGGCGGGCTTCACGCTCCACACGGTGCTGCGCTCCCTGCCGCGAGGCCGGGAGCGCCGCAGGCACCTGGCGGTACCGGACAGCACCGTGCGGCCATAGGCAGGTACCCCTGGAACCGAACCTACGCGTCGCGGGGGTCTCGGCTCCCGGTCCACGGTCGGAGTTTCTCCGGGTTGCGGACCGCCCAGATACGCGCGACGCGGTCGCCGGTGAGGTCGAACGCCGCCACGGTCACGGTGACGCCGGAGTGCTGGGCGACGAGGCCGGGCCGGCCGTTGACCGTCCGCTCCAGCAGCGTCAGCCCGGGGGCCTTGGCCGCGATGTGGATCAGGTACTCGGCGATGCGCTCGCTGCCCTCGACCGGACGCAGGACGGTGCCGACCTGTCCGCCGCCGTCGGCGATCATCGTCGCATCGGGGTCGAGGAGGTCGACGAGGGCCTCGATGTCCTTCGCCTCCCAAGCCTCTTTGAAATGCCGTACAAGAGCGGCCTGTTCACCGGTCGCGGCCGCCGGAGCCCGCTCGGCCCGAATGCGTCGTCGGGCCGAGGAGGCCAACTGCCGGCAGGCCGCGGGCGTCCGGCCGACGATCTCGGCGACTTCGGCGAAGGGGTACCGGAAGACGTCGTGCAGGATGAACGCCACGCGTTCGGCCGGCGTCATCGATTCCAGTACGACGAGGAAGGCCATGCTCACCGACTCGTCCAGGGTGACCCGGTCGGCCGGGTCCGCCGGCTCGGTCCTGCTCCCGCCCGCCGGACCGCTGTTCCACTCCGTACGGTCGGGCAGCGGCTCGGGTATCCACGCGCCGACGTACCGCTCGCGCCGCGCCCGGGCCGAGCCGAGCTGGTCCAGGCAGATCCGGGTGGCCACCGTCGTCAGCCAGGCGCCGGGCGACTCGACGGCCTCCTGCCGTTCGCGTGACATCGCGTACCAGCGGGTGTAGGTCTCCTGCACGGCGTCCTCGGCCTCGCTCAGCGAACCGAGCAGCCGGTAGGCGAGGTTGATCAGATGCCGCCGCTCGCCCACGAGCGCGCTCAGGCTCGGCTCGGACCGGTCGTGCCCCGACGCGGATGGGTTGTTCATGGCCTCGACCGCTCCCTGGTTCTTCGGTTCTTCTCGTCCGCTTCCGCTCTCGCCACTTCGACGAAACACCGCGCCGGATCGTGAGGTCGGGGCTTGGCCTCACATTTCGCGGGCCCACGTCGTCGGACCGGCGAGACACTACCGATCCATCGCCGCGAGGCAGAAGAGGGGACCGACTCATGGCCGCAACGACGACGGCGCACCACCGCAGGCTCACGTTCGTGCAGGTCGCGATCGCCCTGCAGACCTTGGCCATCTTCTTCCAGGCCGTCACCGCAGGACTGCTGCTGTCCTCGTCCCACGGCGAGGTACTGCACGGCGTGGGAGCGCGCGTGATGTACGGCGCGTCGATGGTGTACGTGCTCGCCGCGGTCCTGGCGTGGCGGCCGGGCGGCGGCTCGCCCCGCCCCATCCTGTACTCGTCGGGCTTCCTCGTCCTCGCTTCGGTGCAGGTGGTGTTGGGCATCGCACACAGAGCGTCGGTCCATGTGCCCCTGGGGGTCCTGATGTTCGGGCTGAGCTTGCTGGCGCTGGGCGGCCAGGTACACCTCGCACGCGGGACGGCGCTGCCGCGCGACGGTAGGTGAAAGGGAATTCGACGGCCGGCGAGCGGCGCGGCGACACGTCGTATTCATGTCGTGCATGACTGTCGGTCGCCTGCCGACGACGAGCCCTTAACGCGTGGGCTCCAGTCTTCAGCCGCCATGCCCCATGACTGCACACGTGTCTGACCAACCGTTGGAGACTCCTGGTGGACCCTCATCGTCCTGCTCGCCCCGCTCGCCCCGCTCGCCCCGCCGCAGCCGCCCTCGCCCTGATCGCGGCGCTCGCCGTCCTCGCCGGTCTCACCGCGGCCGCCCCCGCCTCGGCGCAGGGCCGCGGTCAGAGCGACCCGTTGCCCGCCGTCACCCCCGTGGCGGAGACCGCCACGCTGTTCGACGACGAGGAGGGCGGCAACGCCAACGCCGACGACCCGGCCATTTGGCGCAACAGCGCCGACCCCGACCGTAGTCTGGTCGTCGCCACGGCCAAGGCGGGCGGGCTGCGGGTCTACGACCTCGGCGCGCGCCAGGTGCAGGCGCTGCCCGCGCCGCGCGGGCCGGGGCCCGAGGACTCACCGGGGCGGTTCAACAACGTCGACCTGGTCCACCGGATGCGCCTGTCGGCCGGCCGGGCGGATCTCGCCGTCGTGACCGACCGCGGCAACGACCGGCTCCGCTTCTACCGCATCGACCGCGACCGCCCCGGCGGCCCGCTGACCGACATCACCGCGCCGACCGTTCCTCCGGTCTTCTCCGCCTCGCAGGAGGAGATCAACGACCAGCGCACCGCGTACGGTCTGGCGACCTGGACGGACCGGGCCACCGGCCGCTCCTACGCCCTGGTCAGCCGCCGCCACGAGACCAGGATCGCCCTGCTCGAACTGACCACCGCCCCCGGCGGCACGGTCGGCTACCGCCTCGTGCGGACCGTGGACCTGCCCTCCTCCTTCCGCCTGCCGAACGGCGCGTCCTGGAGCCCTTGCGGTGAGCCGGGCGAGCGGCCCCAGGTCGAGGGCATGGTCGTCGACCCCGCCGACGGCACCCTCTACGCCGGCCAGGAGGACGTCGGCATCTGGCGGATGCGGGCCGATCTGACGTCGGCTCCGGTGCTGGTGGACCGGGTCCGCGAGTACGGTGTCCCGGCCACGTACGACGAGGAGGCCGAGGAGTGCACGCCCGGCGCCGACCCGGGCTTCGGCGGCCGCCGCCTCACCGCGGACGTGGAGGGGCTGACCATCGTCGACGAAGGGGACGGCGACGGCTACCTCATGGTGTCGAGCCAGGGCGACAACACGTTCGCCTTCTACGACCGGGAGCGCAAGGACAACCACGAGTACGAGGGCGGCGTACGGATCACCGCGCGCTCGCGGGACCTCGACGGCTCGGAGGAGTGCGACGGGGCCGCGGCCCTGAACCAGCCCCTCGGCCGCGCCTTCCCCCGGGGCCTCCTGGTGGTCCAGGACGGCCACGACGCCCCCGAGGGCGGCCCGCGCACCGCCACGGGCTTCAAGTTCGTGGACCTGGGCAAGGTGCTGGACGCCCTGGACGACTGATCACAGGGGCGGGCCCCGGACCGGGCCCGCCCCCTCCAGGGATGACCCCGGTGGCGGCTCCACTCGGGCGCCCGGCGGCCGCCGAGTCCGACGACCGGTGCCGACCCGGCGGAGCCGGTCGTCCTGCGCCCTGAGAAGATCCGGTGCATGCCAAGTAGAACTGCCGACGAGCTCCTTGCCTGCGTGCGCGGGCCGGCCCCCGGACGCGCGCAGCGAATCGGTGACCGGATCGACGCGAACAGCACGCGAGATCGTGGAACTCCACCGGCCCGAGCGACAACACGGAACACCAGCTGAGGCCGTGGAGCACGACCGGCACGAAACTCCCGTATCCGAACCGGCCCGCATGCCTGCGGGCGCCCCACCTGGAAAGTATGCTCAAACAATGTCTGACACGACCGAGACCACGCCCGGCTGGCTGACCACGGACGAGCTGGAAACGGCCCGGGCCCGGATGCCGATCCTGTACGTGGAGGCCGTACCCGTACGCGTGGACGACAGCGGCGAAGTCACCAGCATCGGATTGCTGCTGCGCATCGGTCCGGACGGAACGGTCAGCCGGACCCTGGTGTCCGGCCGGGTCCTGCACCACGAGCGGGTCCGTGACGCGCTGCTGCGCCACCTGGAGAAGGACCTCGGGGCGGTGGCCCTGCCCCGCGTTCCCGCCTCCCTCCAGCCGTTCACCGTCGCGGAGTACTTCCCCACGGCGGGCGTCACCTCGTACCACGACCCGCGCCAGCACGCGGTGTCCCTCGCCTACATCGTGCCGGTGAGCGGCGACTGCCGCCCCCGCCAGGACGCGCTCGACCTGGTCTGGTTCAGTCCGCAGGAGGCTGCCTCCCCCGCCGTGCAGAACGAAATGCCCGGCGGGCAGGGGGTACTGCTGAAGCAAGCACTTGCGCACGTGGGACATACGTACTGAGTGAACGGCGCCCAGCCGGGGCCGGCCGGTCCAGCCCCTGCTGCGTGCCACCAGCGGTGCGACCCGCAGGGGACGGCTCTCGTCCACTAGTGCGGGGTCCAGGTGAACTTGCCGCCTCCTACCCACCGCACCACGTCCAGGTCGTCGAGGTCGTGGATCACGATCCCCATCTCCGCGGCGAGCAACAGCACGTCCGTCATCGACATCGCCCTGCCGATGAACTCTCCGTCGACCTCCACGATACGAAAGGGCGGGTTGCCGGGTTGAACGCCCAGTACGGTGATCCGCGCCGGGGAGATGTGAGGTGTCGAGCCTTCGGTCATGCGGAGACGGTTCCATGCCGGGACCGGTGACGGGCGCGGCGACACGTTCCGAGGGCCGATCGGCTTCCCATACGGCACCAAACGGCGCGCCCCGGCGGCGGGTGGTGACGGGAAAACACGTTCCCATGTCGACCGGACCCGGTCGAGCTCTGGTCGTGTCAGCCGGTGAAGCCGGGCACCACCAGACCCGACTCGTACGCGATCACCACCGCGTGGGTCCGGTTCTGCGCTCCCAGCTTGGTCAACACGTTCCCGACGTGCGTCTTCACCGTCTCCAGGCTCACCGTCAAAGACTCCGCGATCTCCGGGTTGGACAGGCCGGTGGCCATCAACCGCAGCACCCCCTCCTCACGCCCCGTCAGCGCAGCCTTCGGCAACGCCTTCGAGGAGTGCAGCGGACGGGCTGCGACCATCCGGCGCAGTGCCGCCGGAAAGAGGATCGCCTCCCCCGCGGCGACCACCCGTACCGCCTCCGCGATCTGACGGACCGGAAGTCGCTTGAGCACGAAGCCGCTGGCTCCGGCGCTCAGCGCGGCGGTGACGTAGTCGTCGTTCTCGAAGGTGGTGATCACCACGACCTTCAGCGGTTCATCCGACTCGGCCAGCAGCCTCCGGGTGGCCTCGATCCCGTTGCAACGCGGCATCCGCACGTCCATGAGGACCACGTCCGGCCGCAACCGCTGCACCTGTTCGACCGCCTCGACGCCGTCGGCGGCCTCCCCGACCACCGCGATCCCCGGCTGTGCCGCCAGCAACGTACGCAGACCGCTGCGGGTGACCTCGTCGTCGTCCGCGATCAGGAGTGTGACGGGCCGGCTGGTGGGGCCGGCGGCGGCCGGGCCTGTGTCAGCGGCAGCTCCGGCCCCGATGGGTGCGCTCGCGTCAGGGCTCGGCGTGGCGGCTGCCCTTGTGTCAGAGCCGATCATGGCGACCACCGTACCGGCAGCCGGACCGCCAACCGCCAGTGCTGCGGACCGTCCGGACCGGCGTCGATCTCACCCTGCAGCAGCCGTACGCGCTCGGCCAGCCCGGGCAGGCCGTGCCCGGAGGTCGGAAAGGCACCCGGGCGCGGGCTCGCCTCCGAGCCCGTGCCGGCACCCGTCCGGTTGACGACACTGAGCTCCAGTCCGTCCTCCGTGGCCGCGACCCGGACTCCGATCGGGCCGCCCGCACCGTGCCGCAGCGCGTTCGTCAGCCCCTCCTGCAGTATCCGGTACGCCGCCCGAGAGAGCGTCCCCTGCACCTGCGCCAACTCACCCGACAGTTCCGGCTCCACTATGGCGCCCGCGTGCCGCAACCGGTCGAGCAGCTCGGGCAGGTCGGCCAAGGTGCGGGTCGGCGCCGTCTCCGCCTTTTCCTCGCGCAGCACCCCCAGTACGTAGTCCAGGTCCTCCAGCGCGGCCCGGGCCGACTCCTCGATGCTGCGCAGGGCGGCTCGCGCCGCCACCGGGTCGGCGGAGAGCACCTCGCCGGCCACCGCGGCCTGGATCGTGGTCGCCGTCAGCGTGTGTCCTATGGAGTCGTGCAACTCGTGGGCGAGTCGGTTGCGCTCGGCCAGCTGCAGCTCCCTCTCCGCCGCCAGCGCGAGCCGCTCAGCCGAGGACGGCCCCAGCAGTCTGGGCGCCAACCATCGCAGGGCCTGCGTCACCACCGCGCACACGGCCGCCGCCCCCAGCAGGCAGCCGAGCGCCACCACCCAGCTCTGCCAGCCACCCTCCACCCGCACCGACCAGCCGAACAGGCTCAGCCCCGCTTCGGCGCCGAGCCAGCCCCCCGGGAACACAAGGCCCGAAAGGAACAGCACACCGCTCACCAGGCCCCCGGTCCACCCCAGTGCCACGTGCAGCAGCAGCCAGAGTGGAGTGCGCCAACGGTCAGCGCCTGAGTTCGAGGGCCGCCGTGCGGCCGCGAGATCCGGCAGCGGCACGCCCAACAGTCGGCGGGCGGACGCGATCAGCGCCCGCCGCGTGATGCGGGCCAGCCCGACCACGCCGAGGAGTGCCGCCCAGACCAGCAGGACCAGAACGGTCTGCACTTCCTCGGGGGCGGATCGACATGCCGGCAGTGGCAGCAGCGCGAAGGGCAGGAGGGGGAGGCTCGCCACCGCGCCGCAGTAGGCGAACAGCATGCCCGAGTACGTGGAGCCGCGCAGCAGCGGCCGGATGACCTTGATCATAGTCGGCCAGTATGGCCGGGCAGCGCGCCGGTGACCTCCCTCGATCGGGGGAGCACGTTCTCCCGCTTTCCCGTGATGTGCGACCGGGGCCCAGAAGTCACGATCGGGGCTGAGCAGTTGACCGGAGGCCGCCCGACAGCTTGCGGCAGCGCAAGCAGTGCGTCCAACGACAGCTGTAGGGCCGGCTTCCCAGCAGTTCCACGATTCCACGATTCCATAGGAGTTGACTCATGCCCGAGCAGGTAGCGCAGATGTTTCGCTCTTCCACACGCCGGCAGGGCGGCCGGCGCGGAGTCCTGTCGGCAGTGGCCGCGGTGGCCGTCGGCGTCATGACGCTGGGCGCCCTGGCGCCGCCCGCGGCGTTCGCCACCGCCCGGCCGGACACCGTCCAGCAGGGCCTGAACTCCCTGGTGCGCGCCGACGGGCTGCCCGCCGCGCTGGCGAGCGTCAAAGACCGTGAGGGCCGTACGCGTACCTACACGGCAGGGGTGGGTGACCTGGCCACCGGGTCGAAGGTGCCTGACGACGGGCAGGTGAGGGTCGGCAGCAACACCAAGGTGTTCACCGCGGTGGTCGTGTTGCAACTGGTCGGTGAGGGGAAGATCGCCCTGGACGCCACGGTCGACAGCTACCTGCCGGGCCTCGTACGCGGAGAGGGGTTCGACGGGCGCCACGTCACCGTCCGGCAGCTCCTCCAGCACACCAGCGGACTTCCCGACTACGAAGCACTCGTCGACGACGACATACGTCAGCACCGCTACCTTGACCCCCGCGACCTCCTGGACATCGCTTTCCAGCGCAAGGCCGACTTCGCCCCCGGGACGAGCTGGGGGTACAGCAACACGAACTACCTGCTGGCCGGCCTGATCGTCCAGAAGGTCACCGGCCGCCCCCTGGCCGAGGAGATGGACAAGCGCGTCATCCAACGCATCGGGCTGCGCCACACCTACTTCCCCGCCCCGGGTGACATGGCCATCCGCGAGCCCCATCCCCGTGGGTATCACAAGGATTCATCAGACGCGCCCCTGCGCGACGTCACGGAGATGGACCCCTCGGTGGCCTGGGCGGCGGGGCAGTTGATCTCCACCAACTCCGACCTCAACCGGTTCCTCACCGCGCTCTTGGCCGGCCGCCTGCTCCCGCCGGCCCAGCTCGCCGAGATGCGCACCACCGTCCCCGTCGGGGACACCGGTGCCGGCTACGGACTGGGGCTCATGAGCAGGCCCCTGTCGTGCGGCGGTGTCTACTGGGGCCACGGCGGTGACATCACGGGATACGAGACCCGGGGCGGGGTCACCGACGACGGCCGCGCCGCCGGCGTCGCGGTGACCATCATCCCGCCCGACTACGCAACCACGAAGCATGTAGAGAGCCTCGTGGACACGGCCTTGTGCCGCTGAACCACGACGCCGTGGCGGCACTCAGTCGATGGGCACTCCGGTCCGCAGGAACCAGCGGCGTGACGGGTGCGTGTCGCAAGTGAACTGGACCAGCGGGAGGTTGTTCTCCCGGGAGACGCCGCCCGCCACGGTCGCGCACTTGCCCGTCTGCGCGTTCACGAGCTGGACGGAGCCGGAGCTGTCCCGGTTGGTGATGCGCCAGCGGCGCGAGGGGTGCGTGTCGCAGGTGAACTGGACGAGGTGGACGTTGTTGTCGGTGGAGACCCCGCCCGCGACGGTGGCGCACTTGCCGGTCTGCAGGTTGATGATCTGGTTCGAGGTGCTGCTCGAGGCAGGGATGCGCCAGCGGCGCGAGGGGTGCGTATCGCAGGTGAACTGGACCAGTTGGAGGTTGTTGGCGGCGGAAACGCCGCCGGCGACCGTCGCACACTTGCCGGTCTGCGCGTTCACGAGCTGGAACGTTCCCGATATCCGTGCCGGGGAGGCGACCGCGGTTGCCTGCGCGACCGCGGCATCGGGCAACAGGACGAGGCTCCCGGCGAGAAGAACGGTCGGCACCGTCAGAAGCCGACGCGCGCGGGTGTGCTGGCGCATGGAAGTGCCCCTCTCATGAGGGTGTGAGGGAGGTGAAGGCACCGGGTGGCCGGCTCGAGGACGGTTCCGTCCTCCTGGGCCCATGAACGGCCTGCCGGTGGTTCGAGTCGGTCGAGTGCCACGGCGCGCCGGCCTCTCCCACTATCGAAGCCCACCCCCGGTGCCGCAACCGGTGACCGACCCCGGACCGAAGGAGGCGGAACGACGATATCCGGTCAGCCTGGATGGCCGTTCGATGAACCGCGCGCGACCGTCGGCAGGTCAACGGCCTGCCATCGGCACGCCACGCCCGCCATCACCCTCCGTCCGCACCCGGTTGCGAAGGGCACGCGCCGCACTTGAGCAGCCAGAACGACCGTTCGGTCGCCTGCATTCGAACAAGGTGTCCGTAAATCGGTCACCGATGTGCGCATGTCCTTCACACCGGCGAGACTCGGCAGCGTCAAGTCGACACACCGCAGCCAAATGCTGCATCCACCCTTCGAATTGAAAGTGAGTACTGTCGTGCGCTACCGCACTGCTGCTGTCTCCGCCGCCGCCCTCCTCTCCCTGACCGGCGCCACCGGCATCGCCGAGGCACAGCCCGCGAGCCTGTACGCCCCGTCCGCCGTGGTCCTCGCCGTCGCCAAGGGTGAGGACGCGGCCACCGTCGTACGGGCGTCCGCCCTCAGCTGCGCACCGACCGCCCAGGGCACGCACCCCGACCCCCGGGCCGCCTGTTCGGCCCTCGCCGCCACCGCCGGCAGCCTCGACACGCTCCTGGCAGCCCCGGACCCGAACCGCGCCTGCCCGATGCACTACGACCCCGTCACCGTCAGCGCGGACGGCGTCTGGAAGGGCAGCCGGATCTCCTGGAAGCACACGTTCTCCAACGCGTGCACCATGTCCGCGACCTTCAACGGGAACGCCGTCTTCGCGTTCTGATCAGCGGATCCGACGGGGGCTCAAGACAGTCGGACGGTCGGCGAGATCGGTACTCCTGGCTCGAGGAGCCACAGACCGGCGACGCTTCCGTCCTTGTGGAACGACACGCGGAACTCCCCGGGCTCGTGTTCCATCTGCAGCGGCACACCGACCACGGTGAACTCGCCCACTGCGACGTCCTTGGGATCCCCGTGCGACTGGTAGCGCCCGAACGTGGCCTGGTAGGTCTTCCAGGCCCCCGCGAGGGCGTCCGGGGTCAGTGCCTTGCGGAGGGCAGGATCGAAGTGGGCCGTGGCCGCGGCGAATTTGCCGCTCACGATGTCGTCGAGCATCTGAGTCGCGGTCCGGTCGTACGGAGTCTGAGCCGCGGGGGATTCGGCCGTGACCGGGCCCGCGACCGTCGTCGTGACGGCGTGGGCCTGCGTCGCAGCCGACGCGAAACCGCTGGCCGGCAGCAGTGCGCAGGCGGCCAGCGCCACAGTGGCTACGGCGTGAGCGAGTTGCCGCTTGCCGCTGCTGAGCGTTGTGACGTTGTGCGGCATGAGCACCACGACCCTCTCCGCTCGGCGGGTCCGGACACGTCCATCGTGCTCCCCTCGCTCTCCCCGCGCATGCCAGGGCCCGTCAGCCGGACGGGCTCAGGCCCGGCTTGGCGGTGTTCTGACCTCGTTGCGGCAGTGGGGCCGCATGCTGAACGCCTTCATGGCGCTGCTGTCGCCGACGTGGCCACCAACCCGCCCGTTGAACTGGGCCGAGCTTGCGCGCCCGGCCACGGCATCACCGCCCGAGACCGGTGAACAGGCGGACAAGCGACCGGACCCATCGGAGGACGGCTTCCGGGCGGGGTCATAATCTCGCCATGAACATGCTTGCCGTGCGGGCAGTCTTGGCGGCCCTGCTCATGGGAACCGGCTTGAGCGGGTGTTCCTTCCTTCCCCACTTCGAGACGTGCGAGGGAACGGAGGCCGCCGTGGCCGAGCTCGACCAGCTGCCCGCGCTGGAGCTGCGCCCGAAGGGGGCCGTGGCCGTCGGCGGCGTTCCACGGTCCGGGGCCCACTGCGTCGACGACACGGCGGGCGCCTGGCTCACCGCGGAGCGGCTCTACGCGTACGGCGGGACCAGGAAGGAAGTACTGGAGTACTACGGCCGGGAAGCGTCGGCGGTGGGATGGCGTCCGGTGGAGGACCTGGACATGGGGTCCGACGGCCGGTTCGTCGTCTTCTGCTTCGAATCTGCCGACCGCCCGAGCATCACCCTCTCCTTCACCTCGCCCGAGACGCTGCGCGAGCTCCACGGGATGGAACCCCACCCGTCGGAGCTGCTCGGAGTGGACGCCCGGACCTGGTACACGTGGTCCGCCGAGGCGGAACCCGACGGTTCGCGCATGGACTGCTACTAGGCCGGGCGCAGGGGGACCAGGCGGGAGCTGGAGACGTCACCGACCGGAGGGACCGTGTTCCGCCTCCGGGTGGCGTCGGCCGGACGCTGACCGTGCGGCGGCTGCGCGCATCCGGGCCCGCCGGGCGGTCCGACGGATCCACGGGGCCCGCCTCTGGGGCGCCCTCCGCGGGCTGCTCCGCCCGCGACCACAGCCGCCGTCGTGGGTCAAGCCCCGAGCATCAGGGGCATGACCGGGAGCGGGTGTCGGGGGCCCAATGGAAGCACGGAGCCCGCCGCGGGCTCCGCCCCGGGGTCTCGGCCCCGAGGCCCCCTCGCACCACAAGGAGCAACATCATGATCCGTACGACCCTGACCACGCGTCTCGCCCTCCTCGGCGCCTCCACCGCCCTCGCCGCGGGTGGCGCGCTGCTGCCCTCCAGCGCCTTCGCCGCACCGGCTGCACCGCAGGTCGCAGCCGTTCAGACGGCGCCCGACCACCAGACGCACCATGTCGGCAACACGACGACGGTCACCGAGACGAAGACCGTCAATCGCACACTGCCCGACGGCAGGATCAGGGTCATCACGACCACGACGGTCACCAAGACGACCAAGCACCACGGCAAGGTGGTCAAGCAGACCATCACGACGACCGTGTCCAAGAAGACCCTCCCGGCGTCGCACGGCTGAGGCAGCCACACGGAAACCTGGAACGGCCCGCAATCCCGTACGGGGTTGCGGGCCCTTCCTGGCTGCGTGGAGCGGCGGCTCTATCCCGCGGTGTCGGCGTCCGCGGGTGCGTCGGGTTCGCCGGATCCCTCGAGGCGGTCGAGGAAGGCGGCCAGGGAGCGCATGATCCCGCCGCGCCAGCCGTTGCCCATGAGGGTGCGGGCGCGCTGCTGGAGGGGGTGGTCGGGATCGAAGCCCTCGTGGTCGAGGAGGAGGCGGGTGCCGCGGCCTTCGGGGTGCAGGGTCCAGGTGATGGTCCAGTCGACGTCGATGCCCTGGTCGGGGTCGGCGTCCTGCCAGCCGATACGGAGCATCCGGCCCGGCTCGAAGGCCAGCACCTCGGCGGCGATGGTCCCGGAGAAGCCGGTGGCCGGCATCGGGATCGCCTGCATGGTGTAGCGGTGGCCGACCTCCAAACGGAAGTCGCCCGGCATGAACCAGCGGGCCAGCAGCTCCGGCTCCGTCAGGGCGCGCCACACCTTCGCGGGCGGGTGAGGCAGGAACTGATCGACGTGGACCGCGGTCAGGTCCTCGCGTCCGGTCATGGAGCGTTCTCGTTTCCGTCTGGCGTGGTGGGCGTGGCGGGCGCGAAGGCCGTACCGGGCCTACCGGGCGCGGGGACGAGCGGGGTCGGCTCGTCCGGCATCTCGTCCAGGAGGCCGGCCAGGGCGGTGAGCTTCTCGCGCCAGAACCGCTCGTAGGGGTGCAGCCACTCCTGGACCTCCATCAGCGGGGCCGCCTGGAGGCGGTAGATCCGCTGGCGGCCCGCCTTCGTCTCGGCGACCAGACCGCTCTCGCGGAGGACCCGCAGCTGCTCGGAGAAGCTCGGGCGCGCCATGTCGAAGTGCGCGGCCAGCTCGGCGACCGGCTGCGGGCCCTGTTCGCGCAGCAGCCTGAGGACCTCGCGGCGTATCGGACTGGCGAGGGCCGCGAACACGCGGCTCTCCGCCTCTTGCGCCATCTCGGCCGTGCCACTCCCGCCGGCCACGACTCAGAACCCTGCCGGTACGGGTGCGGCCAGGACCCAGGTGTTGCCGTCCGGGTCGGCGAACTTGGCCTGGCGCCCCCACGGGTGGTCCTCGGGGCCGTCGACCTCGACGCCGCCCTGCGCGAGTTCGGCACAGTCGGCGTCCAGGTCGGTGCTCTCCAGGAGGGTCGCGGCCAGGTTCCCCGGGGTGAAGCCCATCTCGGGGGTCGCGAGGACGAAACTCGTCTGGGCGCCCTTCGGAGCGACCTGGAGCCACCGGATGGGGCCCACCGCGCGGTCGGAAACGACCTCGAATCCGAGGACCTCGACGTAGAAGGCCTTGGCCCGGTCCTGGTCGGAGACGGGCACGGTCACGAAGCGGGTGTGGGAGATGTGCATGCACACCACTATAGGTAGGAATTTTCCTACCTATCAAGTCGATCACCGGGGAGTTCGGGCGCGGGGCCGACGGGATTCGAACCCGCGGGGCCGACAGCCAGGTCCGGCGATCGGCCACCAGTCCCGGACGCCAGGGGCCTCCGGTGTCCGGGATCGCAATGGACCGCTCTGCCACAGCCCCGCGCCCTGAGGGACCGCGCGGTCCCACTACGGCGGAGCCTACTGCCGTGATCAGCGAGGCAGCCATCATTTTTGTCAAGCCACGAATATTCGAGCGAAGACGTACGGCCCTTCGATCATGCCTAGTGGGACCCAGGGCCTCTTTCGGGAAGCGTGAGGCTCACCACCGGACAGAAAACGGTTCCTCGCCACTCACGGCAGCCGTGATCCAAGGAAGAGATGAGTCACATGAGTTCTGACTGCCGAACGCGATGCATTCGAGCCATGTCCCAAGGTGGCTGCCTCGGAGCAGACGCCGAGAAAAGGCCCGAATTTCCGGCTAGCGGAACGTGCGCCTCACGCGTGGCCAGTTTCCGAGAGGTCAAACGCTGGACTAGCGGCGACGGCCTGACGGCCGAGCTCGACGGGATCTCCCTGGCGCGGGCCATCACGGAACAGGCGCGGCGCAGAGGAAAGCATTTCCTGCCGAGGAAGATTCTTGCCCAGATGAGCGAGGTTCACAGCCGGAACACTTCGGGCCGTCCCTTTCTCGAGGCATTTCTCCACTGCATGCTCGACAAGCACGAAGGCCGCTTCTGGAACCGAACCTATCTCGCGCTGCCGCTCCTCGAGCTCCTGTTGGACGAACGGCACTCCGCCCTGAGCCCTGACCGGCTGGCCACGCTCCTCATGTCCGATGTCATTCGGTTCGAGATCGAAGCAGCCCGCACGTCGACAGGGGAGCAGGAACGGGGCCGGCCGGATCCGGCGACGCTGCGGAAGCGGCTGCGCCACGCCCTGCGGTTCGTGGGCGGCCCTCTCGGCGCGACGGATGCCGATGACCTGCTGTCCCGGACACCCCAGATGCCCCAATCGCGGATGGAGGACCTCCTCCCCCACCTGCCGCGGCCCCCGGCGACGGACGCAGGCCGCTGGTTCGACGTATCCGTCCAGCCGGTATACGTGCTCCACGACGAATATTTCTTCATCCGCGCCCTTCAGACTCACGAAATGGTCTTCACCACGATCTCGACGGCCACGCAGGCAGCCGTCAGGGAATTGCGTGAGGGGCGCCTCGAGGCCGCTGTGGCGCGAGTGGACCAGGCGACGGCGATGTTCGAGCGCGCCTCGGCGCTCTTCCGGATAGTCGCCACGATGCGGGCAGAGCAATTCTTCGGCTTCCGGGAGTTCACCCAAGGTGCCAGCGCCATCCAGTCCGAACAGTACAAGCGGTTCGAGATAGCGTGTGGCCCGCCGACGGCCCCGCGCTTGCAGTCGGCTGCCTTCACGAATGTGCCGGCCGTGCGCTCCGAGGCTGAAGAAGCCGCCCACGACAGTCTGACCCGGGCCTACCTCGACATCCGAGGCGAGGGCGGATTCAGCCAGGCGGAATGGACCGTTCTCAACGCGGCACTCGGCCGGCTGGAAAGCAGGCACCAGCGCTGGAAGTCCACCCACCGCAGGCTCGCCCTGCGCATGCTCGGCGACGCCCACGGGTCGGGTTACACCGACGGCGTTCCGTACCTGACCGAATGCCTGGACAACCGCCTGTTCCGGCAGCTCGGGGAGGTCTGCTCGAAGCCCTCCGCGACCGACTGACGACAAGGGCAACCGCTCCGCCGGTCGCCCCGGCCGACGGGCGCGCCAAGGGCGGGCCGCTCAGGCCTCGACGTACGCGACGAGGATCAGTGTGCCCAGAGCCGTCGGGACGTACAGGACGCGGACACCGTCCTGCCGGTGTTCCCGAACGGACCCGTGCTTCGACGCCACTCCGAGCTCCGGGTTCCGGGACACGGCGACGAGCACCGGGTCGAGCCGTGCCCGCTCGCTCTCCGACATCCTCTCGATCTGCTCCTGCGCGACGTCGTAGAAGACGACGCGGGCGCGGCGAGGGCCGTGCTTGCCCATCAGGCGACGTTCGGGACGGAGGAGTTGTCGTCCAGCGGGGGCTGACCGAGGTTTTCGCGCAGGTCTTCCCACGGGACGACGCGCTCCATGTCGATGCCCTCGCCGGCCAGCCGCTCGAGCACGTACGCGATCTGCGGGTCGTCGGCCACCAGATCGCGTGCGTCGGCGCGCAACGCGTCCTGTTCCGCCTGGTCGAAGACGATCCGCATCGGGGCCTCCCGGTATAGGTACTGACCCGAGGCTAGCGCAGCACCCCAGCCGCGCGGGCCCGTTCGGCCGGTACGAAGGGGCGTGCACGGCAGGGCACATGGGGTGGGGAAGCGGCTGCCGGGCCTCTGACGAGGTGGGATACGTTGTGCCTCCATTCGGGGGACGATCTACGGAGCTTGTTCATGACGCAGAACACAGGGTGGGGCGGCCACGGAGGCGGCTGGGGTGACACCCCGCCGTGGGGCGCCTGGGCGCCGCCCGCGCCGCAGCCGGGCGTGATCCCCCTGCGGCCGTTGGCCCTCGGGGAGATACTCGGCGGATCGTTCTCGACCATCCGCCGCCACTGGAAGCAGCTGGCCGGCGTCATGCTGGCCGTGCAGGCCATCGTCCTGCCGGTCTTGGCCCTCGCGGTGGGCATCGCCGTCGCCGCGGTGTACCGGCACATCGAGCCCGTCTTCGATCCGCCCTTCGGGACGGAGCCCGCGGCCGAGCACCTCGTGCCGGTGCTCGTCGCCGGCGGCGCGTTGTTCCTGCTGCTCCTCCTCACGGGCGGGCTGGGCGTGGCCGTCCTCATCGCGCTCTGTCCGGCCGTCCTCAAGGAGGCGGTCATGGGCCGCCCCACCACGTTCCGCGCGATGTGGCGCGCCGCCCTCCGGCGCACGCCCGCGGTGGCCGGCACGATGCTGCTCACCATGCTGATCGCCGGCTCTCCGGTGTTCGCCGCCATGGCGGTGTGGCTGCCGCTGATGTTCTCCGCGGCCTCCGGGGACGTCTCCCCGGCGATACTCGCCCTCCTGCCGGTGCTCCTGCTGGTTGCCCTGCCCGTGACCGTGTGGCTCAGCACCCGGCTCGCCCTGGCGCCGGCCGCCGTGGTCATGGAGGGCGTCACCCCGGTCACCGCGCTGCGCCGCTCGGCCAAGCTGGTCCGGGGCGACTGGTGGCGGATCTTCGGCATCACGATGCTCGCCGGGCTGATTGCCGCGGCGATTTCGTATCTGATCCAGTTGCCGTTCAACCTCATCGGCATGTTCGGGGTGATTCCCGCTGCGGCGGATCAGCCCAAGGGGAGCGGCCCCACGTCCGGCATGATCACCGCCTTGGTGGTGGCCTTCGTCGCCATGCTCCTCGGCGCCGCCGTCAGCCAGATGTTCCAGATCGGATTCAGCCAGCTGGTGAGCGGGGTGCTGTACGTCGACCAGCGGATCCGCCGCGAGGGCCTCGCCGATGCGATCCTCGCCGAGCTCGCCTCCAAGTCGCCGACCACCGGCCCCGCGCCCGCGCCTACGGCCCCGCCCGCGCCCCCGCAACCCGAGGAGCCGACCGACACCTGACGGGTGTCCGCAGGTCCCGCCGGTCCGACTGCCGGCCGTGTCGAGGTGGTGGCGACGGGACGAACTGCTGCCGCGGGGTGGCGGACTGGAGCAGTCCCTCAGGGAGCCGCGCGGCAGGCGGTCACCGCGGTCCCGTTGGTCACACTGGCCTTGGTCAGGCCGGTCACGCACTGGTCGTGGTAGCCGGTCGACCCGACCGTACACGCCGCCCGGATGGAGGCCGGGACCTCACCACCCTGCAGCTCCCGCTCGACCTGGTTGATACAGGCCGAGACGTCCGCGTGGGCGGCGGGGGCCGTGAAGGCCGCGCCCGGGATCTGCATCTGCCGGATCCGCGTGGGAACGGCGCCGAGCGCACACGGCCGATGTGCCGCGAATGGCCCGGGCCCCGCACCGGACCGGCTCGGCAGGGCTTCCCCTCCCCGTTCGACGCTAGAGCAGCCCGCTGCCCTACGCACCCGCTGGGGCAGGTCAGCGGGCCGGCCACCCAGCGCGTACGGGCGGGACGTACCTGGGACGGGTGGAAGTGTCGGTCGTCAACACCAACCAGCCGCACAGGATTTCCGCCCGCGTGTGGACCACCAACGGGTGGAGCGCCGGTACGAAGGTCGAGGATGTCGCCGCGTTTCGAACGTATCGGGACCAGGCGTACCCCCAGCGCCACTTCCCGGCGGGCACCAGGCTGTGCGCGGAAGGCTTCCGCGGCGGTCAGAGCGTCGGCCTGCCCTGCGTGACCCTCACCTGAGGGCCCTGCCCGTGCCCGACGTGGGAGGCACGCGTCTCAGGCCCGGGCAAGTCGGGGGAGAAGGAGTTCGGCGTTGCCGCGGTTGATCGCATGCAACTGCCCGTCCTCCCAGTGGGGGTACGTGTCCAGCCCTGCGTCGAACCCGGTGGCCCACTCCTCCGGGAGCATGGGGAAGTCGCTGCCGTACAGAACGTGTCCGGGCGCGGCGAAGGCCGTCAGGGAGGGCAGTGATGCAGGGCCGGCCGAGATGGCCGTGTCGAAGTAGAAGCGCCGCAGGTCGTCCAGGAGACCCTCGGGCGTGGTGTCGGGATGGAGGCGGGCGGCGACCGCGAAGCGGTGGGCGGCGTAGGGCAGGAAACCGCCCGCGTGGGGCAGGATCATCTTGATCCCGGGGTACCGGCGCGGAACACCGTGCACGGCCATGTGCAGGGCGGTGCGGGCGGTGTCGTACGGGAAGTCCACCAGCGGGCCGGGCAGGCCCGGGACCATCGCGCCGGGCGGCGCAGTGGGGTGGACGAGGACGACGGCGGCGCGCGCGTCCAGCTCCGCCCAGAGCGGATCGAACTCCGGGTCTCCGAGGTAACGGCCGTTGGCGTTGGACAGCAACATCACACCGTCGGCGTGCAGTGCGTCCAGGGCATGGGCGGCCTCGGCGAGCGCGCCGTCCACGTCGGGCAGGGGCAGGGCGGCGAAGTGACCGAATCGGTCGGGGCGGTCCTTGACGACCTCGGCGGTGTACTCGTTCACGCGCCTGGCCCCGGCGCGAGCGCCGGCGGGGTCGTCGGGGGCGGCGAGCGGTGCGGGGTACGACAGGACGCCGGTGGCGATGGACCTGCGGTCCATCATGGCGATCGCGCTCTGCTCGTCCCATGCGGGCGCGGGCCAGCCGAGCGCCTCGGCGCGCTCGGCCATTCCACGACTGCGGTCCGGGGGGATCAGGTGCTGGTGGACGTCGATGCGCGCGGGGTCCGTCATTCCTGCCCGTGCCTCCTCGCATACGGGTGTCTGCGTCGGCGACACCCTGTCCACATGAGAAGGGGCAGCAGGTGACCGACAGACCGGCCCCACCCGGAACTCACCGGAACGGCTCAACCACCGCACCCGGCGTCTGCTGAGCCTCGGGGCGGCGAGCCTGAGAGCGGCGGGCGGTCGACCCGGCGCGGTCGGGGCGGAATGCCGTCGGCCCGGTTTCAGGGTGCGGGCCCCGGTGCAGCAGGCTGCTCCGACTGCCACACGGGCCGCGCCGGCCGGCTTTTATCAAGATCGGCATCCGGCGTCAAGCCACGTATTCGAGGGGCGTGACGCCCGCTCCCCCACACGGTTTATTGGAACTACGCCCCACCGGGAAACCCCGGAAAACAAAAGGCCGACCAAACCCCCCGGCCCACTCCACAGGGCGGAACACAAAACCTTATTCATTTGCCGAATGGAGAATCACCATGTTCGAGCGTTTCCCGACCCGCCGCGTCGTCCTCGCCGGAGCCTCCCTCGCCCTCCTCGG